>NZ_JACJFB010000002.1:237705-267265 GCF_014164325.1 Pseudoalteromonas sp. SG43-4
CAAAAGAGGAGTAAATGAGAAGACATAAAACAATAGTAATTATGTATTTTTACTTCTCTAAAGCGCAGCGCCTTCTCAACCTCTTTGTGAATAAATCACTTAAGATCTTATTGCACAAAGAGAAGCAAAAGAGGAGTAAATGAGAAGACATAAAACAATAGTAATTATGTATTTTTACTTCTCTAAAGCGCAGCGCCTTCTCAACCTCTTTGTGAATAAATCACTTAAGATCTTATTGCACAAAGAGAAGTAAAAGAGGAGTAAATGAGAAGACATAAAACAATAGTAATTATGTATTTTTACTTCTCTAAAGCGCAGCGCCCTCTAAACCTCTTTGTGAATAAATCCCTTAAGATCTTATTGCACAAAGAGAAGTAAAAGAGGAGTAAATGAGAAAACATAAAACATAGTAATTATTTATTTTTACTTCTCTAAAGCGAAGCGCCCTCTTAACCTCTTTGTGAATAAATCACTTAAGATCTTATTGCACAAAGAGAAGTAAAAGAGGAGTAAATGAGAAAACATAAAACAATAGTAATTATGTATTTTTACTTCTCTAAAGCGCAGCGCCCTCTAAACCTCTTTGTGAATAAATCACTTAAGATCTTATCGGACAAAGAGGAGTAAATGAGAAGACATTAAAACATAGAAATTACGATCTTTGCTCGTCACGCCAGCAAGCTGTGCGTCTTGTATCTCTCATTGATAAATGATTAGCTATCATTTATCACATCGAAGTCAGTGAGCTTGCCTGTGCGTCTAGTATTTAATACTGCTCCGTAGATAAGGTCCTGATTTTCTATTCTCAGAAACTGAATGGTATCCAAGCACACTTTTATTTAAGTAGATGCTGTATGTACAAGTCAGTTTAACCACGGCGTTAAACTTACCCTTCTTGGCGCACTATATTCTCAAGGGCGCGAATATTAGTAATTAAGTCCTGGCGTTGTGGGTTGGCTTGTAATGCTTTTCTAAGATGCTTTAGCGCGCTCGGGTAGTCTTTAGAATCAATTGCTATTTGCGATAATCCAAGCCACGCCGATAGTTGGTAATCAGGCAGAGCTTGTGCACGAACATACATAAGTTTAGCTTGGGTGAGTTGGCCTTTACTACGATATATACTTGCTAAACTAAGTAGGGCATCACCTAAATTCGGGTTTATTTTAAGTGCATTATTTAAGCTTTTAAGAGCACGTTTAGTATTACCTTGTTGCATAGCAATTTGTGCGCTGTATACAGAAAACTGCGCTTGTTCATCACGGGGTAGCTGCTTAGTTAATCTTTTTGCGCTGCCTATTAGCTCTTTAGCTAAATCCCATTTTTGCTCCGATACAAGCCAGCCTAAAGTTTGCATCGTGGTATTAATAACCTCAACTTGCTGCTGTTTAGTGGCGTGTTTTAAACCTTGCTTTAATAAACTCACTGCGCGTTCAGTGCTGCCTTCAGTTAAATGCAGCTGGGCTGCTAAAAGCTGGTTACTGGTATCTTTAGGGCTGAGTTTTAAGGCCACTTCAATAGCAGCAAGCGCCTGCTTTTTTTGATCAAGCTGTAATGCTATTTGTGCACGTTGCAGCCAAAGTTCAGCTTTATCAGGGCTTTTATTAAGTAATTCTTTTAGTAATGCACTTGCCTGACTTAAATCACCCGATTCAATTAACGCAAACAATAGACCTTGTTGATATTGGCTTGTTTCTGGCGCTAGCATTAGCGCTTGGCGGTAGGCCGCTACTGCGCTCCAAGGTTGGCTATGCTGCACGTGTATATAAGCAAGTTGCGCATAACTTTGTGCATCAGCTTGGCCAAGTTCAATACTGTGAACTAGGTGTATTTGTGCTTTGTCATACTTTGCTTGTTGCATGTATAAAAGGCTCAAACCTTGGTGGACTTTTACTAAATCAGGTGAAGCTTTTAAACACGCTAGGTAAGCTAGTTCAGCGTTATTAAAGTCTTTTGTTGAAAGCAGAACTTGTGCGCGCAATAAGTTTAAAGCGGTGCTGTCTTGATTCATATCGCGATTTTTAAATAGCGCCGCAACTTCACTGTAATTACCTGCTTGTAAAAGTGGTTGCACTTGGCGAGCAAAACCGCGCTCGGTCGGTTCAATAAGGACCTCTGTAGGGCCTAGTAATTTATTATTTATAGCCAACTGCCATGTTGGATCGCTAGGCGATAACGTTACTTTTAGTGGCGCACTTTTTAATGGCGTACTAGCAGCGCTTGCATGCACGCTACTTACACCTAATAAAGGGAGTGAGCACATTAAAGTAGTGATAACTGCGCGAGTTAATGATTTTAGCGTTTTAAATATATTCATATTTTTCATTTTAATAGGCTTAAGGTTTAAATTCGATTGGCCAAATAAAGCGAGCGCGTACGGTTTCACCTTCTTTTTTAGGTGCACTAAAGCGGCTTTGTTTAATAATTTTGTCGATAGCTGGTTTAAGTTCAGGGTATGGGTTTTGTACTACCTCAATTAAACTTAACTTGCCACTTTCATCAATAAATACATCGAGTTTTACAGTAAATACATCAACACCTCGGCGGGTTAAGCTTTTTGGTAAAACGGCCTTGACGGGAGTAAGTAAAGTGGGGAGACCATCGAGTTGATTTAAGCTAAATGCATCCCAATTTACACTCATTGATTGCCATTGTGGCGCGCTTACTTTTACGTTGGGTGTATCGGGTTTTACAATACTTAAATCACTCTTTATCTTAATTTTTACGGCTTGAATTGACGCGCCTGCACCTTCTACCGCTAAGCTTTGCATTGGCTCACTTGTTTGCTGTTGTGATATTGATGGAGGTGGCGGAGGTGGCAGTGCCACCATGGCAATCTCACGTACAACCACTTTGTCTTGTATATGATGTTCAGCAAGTTGCCCAAGCCATAAAAGCAGTAATGCAGCACTAAGCACAATGAGGCTAAGGCCAAATGCAAACAGCGGATGGCGATTGTTTTTTGTTTTTTGAAGCGGGTTAATCGTGTGCATATTATTGTTTCGTAGCTAAGTTAACTTGCGCTGCGCCTGCGAGCTTTGCTTCGTCAATTACTTGAACAAGTAATTCAGTAGGTACTGTTTTATCAGCTTGAATAACCACAGGGCGTTGTTGCTGTTTTAACATTTGCTCGACACTACTACGTACACCAGCAACACCAATTTGGCTGCCATCAAAAAATACTTGTTGGTTGTCGGTTATTGCTAAAAATATAACTTGCTGCTCAAGACGACTAGCCGATACGGCTTGTGGTTTATCAACCTCAACGCCGCTTTCGCGTACAAATACGGTTGTAACAATAAAAAATATTAGCAATATAAATACCACATCAAGTAGCGGCGACATATCGATATGTTGCCCCGCTTCTTGCTCTAGCTTGTGCTTTAAACGTGATTGCATAGTGTTACCCTAACTGCTTACTTAACGTATGTAATTTAGGATTACGCTGTGAATACGCTAAATACGCTTGCATTAACCACGCAGGAATAGCGCACACAAGACCCAATTGAGTTGTTAGTAATGCGTCACCAATGGCGTCACTCATTAACTCGTTATGGCCCAGCGCCATTACTTTAAATGTATCAAGCAAACCAACAATGGTGCCTAATAAACCAAGTAGCGGAAGCGCTGCAGTTAAAATAGAGCTAACTTCTTGCCAATAACCTTTGCGCTGCGCTTGGTATTGTTTAAGGTGCAGTAAGTCATGAAAAATCAGCTGGTATACAAATAAAGCGAGTAAAAGAATACACCAGCATATAGGGTTACTAACGATTTTTTCAAACATTGTTTTCTCCTTTTTCTAGTTGGCTTAGCTGTAATGCAAAGCCTTCTAGTTGGCTGTAGTACGCTTTTGCTTTACGCGATAACAGCGCATTTAAAACGAGTGCTGGTATAGCAACAACTAAACCTAACTCGGTTGTTATAAGTGCCTGTGCAATACCGCCCGATACAACTTCTGGGTCGCCTGAGCCAAACAAGGTCATCATTTTAAATGTTTCGATCATGCCGCTAACAGTGCCTAACAAGCCAAGTAGTGGGGCTACTGCTGCAGTAACGGCAATAGCGCCAATAAAGTTATCGAGTTTATGCTTATCATGAATTAACTGATTAAATAATTGATCGTCTCGTACTTGGCCTTTTTCGCTTTGCAGCGTTAAGTTAAATAGCTGCTGCTGCATACCTGCAAATTCACTGCTATTTTCAGCTTTAAAAAGTTGCTGTAATTGCATTTGAGAGTGCATTTTAATTTTACTTAAACGCAGTAGCTGTGCGGCTTTTAATAGCGCAATGGTAAGTGCAAAGCAGGCAAATAAAATAATAGGGATAGCCCATAAACCGCCTTTTTCTAGGTGTTCAAGCGGACTTTCTTGTTGGGCTTGGCTAGTTACTAAGTGCGTTAAACTAGGATCAAAAGTAAGTAATGTAGAGCCTACACCGTTTTGCTTTAAAGTATTATCGAGTGGGTTGTCGTCACTTGTTGATTGTACTAACGCTACTTTTAATGCATTAGATTCATCATCTAAATTTAATAAACCCATAAGTTTAGGTGTTTGCGTACTAAACCATGCAACAGGCCCGACTTGAAGGGTATTAGCTTGGCTTAATTCGCCATTACTTAGCACAACCGATTGTTTTTTTAACTGTGGATAAAGTGCCTGCTCTTGATTATTAATTAGCGATACAACACGGCTTAATAACTCGTTTTGGCTATTAGCCGACTCGTTACTGCTAGTACTATTGCTGGTGTTTTGGCGTACAAAACGGCTAAGTAAGTTTAATTGATATTGCTGCTGCTGTTGCCAAGTGTCTAATCGGGTTTGTAACTGATCAAGACTTAATGTGTTTTCGTCAGCTAGGCGGCGATTAACGGCTGCTTGTTCGCGTAATTTACTGAGCGATTGCTGCTTGGTAAAAATTTGCTTTGCAAGGGTCGCTTGCTCTTTTGAAATGCTATTTTGAGTTTTACTTAGAGTACGCTGCGCTGTTTTAATATCACTTAAAATACTTTGCTTAGCATCATCACTGCTAGCTGCAAAAGAAATGTTTGCACTAAAAAGTAAAACTGTGGCGCTAAATACTTTAATTATGCTGTTAGTCGCCATTATTTAGCCCCTTGCTGGTTTTTATTTACATAACTTAATATTGGGAGTGTTACCCAATCAGCAGCGCGCTTTTTTTGCTGTACAGCAATACCCAGTGCAACTTGTTCTGCATTAATGCTTGAATCAAATTCCCACTGCCAACCTAAGTCACTTGGAAAACCAATACCTACATAACTTAAGTCTTCGCTTACAAACCATGCTTGAGCTGCACCTAAATAAAGCTGCTTAACCCATACTTCTTGCCCGTCAGGATGCTTAATAGCCATTTCGTGAATAGAAATACGTTGTTGAAAATCATTAAGTAGAGTCAGCATTTTTAGTGCTGTTTGTAATTTGTCAGTTGTACTGAGTTTTGAATCGCTTAAATCACCGGCGTTTTTCCAACTACTCAAAAGGGGCGGGGGGAGTTGCACTTGTAATGAAAGTAATTGCCCAGAAATATGTGCTAGTTGATCATTTAATTGCTGTTGATCATTTTCAAGTTCTGATTGCTGAGTTACAAGCTGTTCGCGTTTTTGGGCAAGCTCACTGGTGCTTTTTTTTCTACGCTGATTAAGCTCGCTAAGTTGCTGCTGCTCGGCATTAAGAAGCGTTAAGGTTTGCTCCATACTGCTTTTTTGTTCAAGCCAATGAGTATTTAATTCTGTGTTTTGATTTTCTATTTGTAGCCATTTATTAACGAGTTGTTCTAGCTCACTAACAGTGTCGGCTTTTACTGCCATAGTGCTACAAAGCGCGATAACTACGCTAATTGGTTTAATTAAGCTTCGCATTACTTAACAACAATCCTGAAAGTTACGACAAGCAATTACAAGGACGTAATTACTGTTAATTTTTGAGTGTGTATACAATATAGGAATTCACATAACAATGCAATTGATAACAGTTATCGTTTACATTGCGTTATTTGAGTGGTAGGATTTCGCCGAAATTAAATATGTACCTTAAATTAACAATAGTTAAGTGCTTAATAAAAACTACGGAGTAACCATGAGTAAGCCATCGAATAAAGGAAATGCGTACGTGAAGCCAATTGCAGCGGTTGTTACAGCTACGCTTTCAACTTGGGCAAGTGCACAGGATGTTCAAGAACTATCGGTAACCAAAGCAGAAACTAAAACTGAGTCTAGTTATGTTGTAGAAAAATCAACGTCGCATAAATACACTCAACCGCTACTCGATACAGCTAAAACGGTAACAGTAATCAACCAAGCGGTAATGAAAGACAGAAACGTAGATAGCCTACGTGATGCTTTGCGTAATGTTTCAGGTATTTCTTTAGCAGCAGGTGAGGGTGGCTCACCTACTGGCGATAGCATGTCGATTCGTGGTTTTAGTGCAACAAATGATATTTTTGTTGATGGTATTCGCGATGTTGCAGGTTACACACGTGATATTTACAACATTGAAGCCGTTGAAGTTGCAAAAGGCCCAGGCTCTGCAGTTTCTGGTCGTGGCGCAACAGGTGGTAGTGTTAATTTAGAAAGTAAAAAGGCGAAGTTAGACAACTTTAACGACGTTTCGCTACGTTTAGGTACAGAAAACGATTACCGTGGTCGTTTTGATACTAACATTCAAGTAAACGACACAAGCGCACTACGTATTAATCTTCTTACTGATAAAGGTGATGTTGCAGGTCGCGATCATGTTGAAAACGAAACAAATGCTGTTGCGTTTGCATTTGCAACAGGGCTTGGTACAAACAGCCGTTTTGATTTAAACCTAGAGTATCAACGCCAAGACAATTTACCAGATTATGGTATTCCTTGGGTTTACAGTGATACGCCAGTAGCTGAACTTGCAGATAGTGCACGCTCACCTTCTCCTGTCGACTTTGATAACTTTTACGGTAATATTTACCGTGATTACGAAGATATTGAAGCTTACTCAACAACAGCCCGTTATGAGTATGATTTTTCTCAAAATACTACGTTACGTGTGCAAGGTCGTTTAGGTAAAGTTAAGCGTGAATCAGTAACAACTGCACCGCGTTATTTCTCGGTTACAACAGACACTGACATTACCTTTGCAGATGAAAAAACACGTGATACTGAAAATTCACTTGCTGCACTTCAAGTTGATTTAATTGGTAACTATGAATTTGCTGGCTTTACTCACGACGTAGTAGTGGGTGTTGAACTTGCAAATGAAACGTTTACACGCCATAACTTTGTTGCAACTACGCCTGATAACCTGATTGAAGATGGAATACGCAATGACTTATACAACCCTGATGCAACAATTGCATTTACGGGTGTGTACGGCCGTGACGGTACAAGCATTGAAGCTAAAGCTAAAAACCAAGCTATTTATGCATTTGATACAGTAACGCTTAACAAGCAATGGGAAGTTACAGGTGGAATTCGCTTTGATAGCTTTACTACGGATTATCACAACGATTACAATGATCCAAGCGCTTTAATTTCTACAAGTGACGATTTATTTAGCTGGAATGCAGCTGTAGTTTATAAACCTACAGAAAATGGCAGTGTGTATTTAGGCGCAGGTAATTCATTTAACCCATCGGCGGAAAGCCTAACGGTATCTACGCGTTCAAATGCAGCTGATTTAGACGCAGAAGAAAGCCGCAGTTATGAATTAGGAACTAAATGGAGCCTAATGGATGGTCGCCTGCAAACTAATGCTGCACTTTTCCGTACTGAAAAAACCAATGCCCGTACTGATGACCCATTTGCAGATAGCTCAAGTGACGAAATACTCGGTGGTGAGCAGCGCGTTCAAGGTTTAGAGCTTTCAGCAACGGGCCTAATTACTAAAGAGTGGACTGTAATTGCTTCATACACTTACCAAGATAGCGAAGTAACTGAAGCATTAGGCGACGACGCAACTCAAGTTGGTAACGAGCTTGCGCGTACGCCTAAAAATAGCGCAAGTGTTTGGACTACGTACGATATGTCGGATAAGTTATCGTTTGGTTTAGGTGCGCAGTATGTAGGTGAGCGTTACAACGGCACTACGTCAACACGCTCTCGTGCGCCAGGTTATACTATTTTTGACCTGATGGTTGCGTATGACATATCAAAAGATTTGAGCCTGCAGCTTAATGGTGAAAACCTAGGTGATAAAGATTACGTTGATCAGTTAGGTGGTGGACACTTTGTACCAGGTGATGGTCGTAAGTTTAGTTTAACAGCGAGCTACTCTTTTTAATTTTAAAACAAATTAAAAAATAAAAGTAAGCATAAGGGCAGGCCTATTACCTGCCCTTAATTATTTGATGAAAATGTGAGAGGGCGCACATGATAGTTAAAATTCCAGAGCTATTAACGAAAGAAGAAGTGGCGTATTGCCATGAGGTTTTGCTTAAAGCACAGTGGGCCGATGGCAGTATTACCGCAGGCCATCAATCAACCAAAGCAAAAAATAACTTACAGCTACCTGAAAATACTCCTGAATGCCAAGAGCTTGGCGATATTATTATGGCAGCACTTGCGCGTAGTAATTTGTTTATGTCGGCAGCGCTTCCTGCAAAAATTTTTCCTCCGTTATTTAATTGCTATCAAGGCGGGCAATCGTTTGGTGTGCATGTAGATAATGCAATTAGACAAGTGCCGGGTACGCCAGTAAAAATTCGTACAGATGTATCAATGACGTTATTTATTAATGACCCCGAAGACTATGAGGGCGGTGAACTTGTTATTGAAGACACTTATGGCTCACACAGTGTAAAGCTGCCCGCAGGCAGTATGGTGTTATACCCTTCAACGAGTTTACATCGTGTAATGCCTGTAACGAGTGGGCGCAGATTAGCCTCATTTTTTTGGCTGCAAAGCATGGTAAACAGCGACGAAAAACGTGGTTTGTTATTTGATTTAGATATGTCGATTCAAAGTTTGCGCAGCAAAGTAGAAGATAGCCCAGAGATTATTCAATTAACAGGTGTGTACCATAACTTACTAAGACAGTGGGCACAGACATAACGAAGATACTCGTTATTAAATACTGGATATAAGTATTTAAATATAAGTAATTAAAAGCTGCGCTTTTCGCGTGAGCAAGCTCAACGCCTACAGCCAAAACTTAACGCTGTGGTTAAATTACCTGTAGACGCACAGCTTGCTGGCGTGACGCGTGAAGCTCGTAATTTCTAGGTTTTATATTTTCTCATTTACTCCTCTTTTACTTCTCTTTGTGCAATAAGGTTTTAAGTGATTTATTCACAAAGAGGTTAAGAGGGCGCTGCGCTTTAGAGAAGTAAAAATACATAATTACTATTGTTTTATGTCTTCTCATTTTCTCCTCTTTTACTTCTCTTTGTGCAATAAGGCTTTAAGCGATTTATTCACAAAGAGGTTAAGAGGGCGCTGCGCTTTAGAGAAGTAAAAATAGATAATTACTATGTTTTATGTCTTCTCATTTGCTCTTCTTTGTGCAATAAAGTTTTTAAGTGATTTATTCACAAAGAGGCTAAGAGGTCACTGCGCTTTAGAGAAGTAAAATACATAATTACTATGTTTTTATGTCTTCTCATTTACTCCTTTTTTACTTCTCTTTGTGCAATAAGGCTTTAAGTGATTTATTCACAAAGAGGTTAAGAGGGCGCTGCGCTTTAGAGAAGTAAAAATAAATAATTACTATGTTTTATGTCTTCTCATTTACTCCTCTTTTGCTTCTCTTTGTGCAATAAGGTTTTAAGTGATTTATTCACAAAGAGGTTAAGAGGGCGCTGCGCTTTAGAGAAGTAAAATACATAATTACTATGTTTTTATGTCTTCTCATTTACTCCTCTTTTACTTCTCTTTGTGCAATAAGGTTTTAAGTGATTTATTCACAAAGAGGTTTAGAGGGCGCTGCGCTTTAGAGAAGCAAAACTACATAATTACTATGTTTTCTGACTTGCCGTTTTTACTTAACCCTTATAACCGTTAGGGTTATTTGACTGCCAGCGCCAGGTATCTTGCATCATTTCATCAATACCGCGCACTGCTTCCCAGCCAAGTTCATTAAGTGCTTTTTCTGGCGCTGCATAACACGCTGCAATATCACCCGGACGACGAGGTGAAACCTGGTATGGCACAGCCTGATCGCTTGCTTTAATAAATGCATTAACCATTTGTAGTACAGAGTAACCATTACCAGTACCTAGGTTATAAACTAATGCCCCCGTGCTGCTGGCAATTTTATCAAGCGCTTTTAAGTGGCCAATCGCTAAATCTACAACATGTATATAGTCGCGCACACCAGTGCCATCAACTGTGTCGTAGTCATCACCAAATACAGCGAGTTGCTTTAATTTACCTACCGCTACTTGTGCGATAAAAGGTAAAAGGTTGTTTGGAATACCATTAGGGTCTTCACCAATTAAGCCCGACTCATGTGCACCCACTGGGTTAAAGTAACGCAAAATAGCAAACGCAAAGCGCTCATCGGATTTAGCGATATCTTGTAGCATCATTTCAACCATTAACTTAGATGTGCCGTAAGGGTTGGTAGTACCGCCTACAGGAAAGTCTTCTTTGATTGGTAAGCTTGCTGGGTCGCCGTAAACCGTGGCTGACGAGCTAAATACTAATTTAAATACACCCGCATCGCGCATCGCATCAACAAGCGTAAGCGTACCTTGAACGTTGTTTTGATAGTACTCAACTGGCTTTGCAACCGACTCGCCTACTGATTTTAAACCCGCAAAATGTATAACACTATCAACCGTATGTTTTGCAAATACAGAATCTAAAAAGGGTTTATCGAGAATGTCGCCTTGGTAAAAAGTGGCTTCTTTACCTGTTATATTTTTTACGCGCGCAAGTGATTCTTGTGATGAGTTACTTAAATTATCAATAACAACAACATCGTTACCTTGCTGTAAAAGTTCTAAAACAGTGTGCGAGCCAATATAGCCTGCGCCACCGGTTACTAAAATAGTCATGAAAGCTCCGTGGGTACCTTTTATCAATTAAGTTAATTTCACCATAAATAGAGGTGATTTACATGTTTTATCTGTAATTTATATGATTTTAATCGTATTTTTTTGATATCAGCACATTAAATACTTTTGATTACATTTTGTGCAAAACAAGTAACACTTGATTCGTAAGATTAAGTTATAGTTAATAAACAAGTGCTAAAATAGCTTTAGTAATAGCTGATGCTAGGTTTACTCCAATCCACACTTTTGTGATTGGTTACCTCTTTGGAGAAAGATATGAATTTAGTTAAAAAAATAGCAACAACAATGTGTATCGCATTACCTGCGCTTGCCCATGCTGGTGAGTCTGTTGTTAAATGGAATGACTTTAATGATTATCGTGATGTGCGAGCGTCTAACCAAGCTAAGGGCTCGTATCACAAAAGTATTGCGGCAAGTTTTGAAAAACATATGTCTAAATTAGCTGAGCAACTACCAAAAGATTATAAGTTAAACGTAGAGTTTACTGATTTAGATTTAGCGGGAGATGTGCGTTATGGTGGTATGGAGGAAATTCGTGTAGTAAAACCAATATACTTTCCACGCATTAAGCTTAATTATTCGTTAACCGATAACGACGGTACAGTGCTTAGTAAAGATACTGATGTGGAGCTCAAAGATATGGGCTTTATGGATAAAATTAAAATGGGCCGCGACGAATCACTATATTACGAAAAACGCTTATTAACAGAATGGTTTGGTGAGCAAATATTACCAAGTTTAGATTAACTTAAAATAAAAATGCCGCTAAATAGCGGCATTTTTGCTTTTTAAATCTTTACTTAAAAGTAGCTAACAGCGTGAGTATTTGTTGTAACTTAATAACGGTTGTTTTAAGTTTTTCTTCATCAAAACCATCGTTAGATAAGCTTTCAACGTCAGCGGCTACGTCAAGAACATACGGCTTAAAGCGTTTAGCTTCAAAGCTAAAACCAGCATCTTGTGCAAATAAGGCTTTAAATTTGCCATGGCCTTGCTGTTGTAGTTCATCGAGTTTTTTGTCGGCATCAAGCGCCTGACGATAAACAATTTTTAAATTAGTATTGAGTTGTTCAATAATTGAATCCATGGTTTTCCTAAAGCTTTGTACTGCATGGCCGACATAATACTTGGATTACATTTAAAAGTCAGGTTTGTTATATGAATATATCAGGCACAAGTTTACCCGCTGTTTCTGGCTCAGGCCAAGGCAGAGAGCTTTATAGCGCTGCTTTATCTAAAAAGCAGCAACTAGCAGATGGCGCAGCAGCACTTGCACTTATTGAAGGTGCTGCACAATCGTCAAGTGCACAAACACCGGCTAAGTCGGTAACTGCATCATTGGGTAACAACGTAAATATATATGTTTAAACTAGGGCGTGTTGATCTTTGCGGATTGAAATTTGTTCAATCTAGGGGCGATTAAATCGCGGCGCGAGGTTTGTAACCTAGTGGGCTAAGTAAAAACCGAGTAACAAAGAGTTCATCGCCCCTAGGAAGAACCCGAAGGGCAGCGCATGTTTGGCATTTATGCTGCGTTATCGCCTATTTATGGGGAATAACCACACTACACAGGCTCAGCCTTGCCTAAAAGCCAAACATACTGCTGCAAATTCAACCATCAAAGGTTAACACGCCCTAACTTAAGGTCGATAGGTGTTTTGCTTTTTTGACCACCTATTTCTCTCACTAATTTAGGCACTAAAAATCCAGGCAGGGCTTTTAATAGCTCTGCCATTATTTTTATTGCGTCTTCTTCGTTAATATCAAAGTGGCTGGCCCCTTCAACTTTATCGAGCAAATACAAATAATACGGTAATACGTCTGCGTCAAATAACGCTTCGCTTAAATTTATTTGCGCATCGAGCGTATCGTTCACATCTTTTAAAATTACAGCTTGGTTTAAAAGCGTTACGTTTGCTTGTTTAAGCTTTTGCATAGCTGCTTTAAAATCAGCGTCTATTTCGTTGGCGTGGTTTATGTGATTAATAAAAATAATTTTTAATGGCGATTTTGCTAATCGCTCACATAGCTCATCGGTTACTCGCGCCGGTATAACTACTGGTAAACGACTATGAATTCGCATTCGTTTAATTTGTGGTAATTGCTCAAGCTCATCTAAAAACCAACTTATTGCATCGTCTTTGGCCATCAGCGGATCGCCACCACTTAAAATCACTTCGTTTATATTGGCATCAGATTTTATGTAGCTTAGTGTTTCAAGCAGGCTTTTTTTATTAAGTTGGTTTTCTTGATACGGAAAATGCCTTCTAAAGCAGTAACGACAATTTACAGCACAGCCGGTTTTAAACATTACTAAAACACGCGATTTATACTTATGTAAAAGGCCGGGTTGTTCGTTATCTTGCTCAAGTAGGGGATCTTTATTAAAACCCGACTTAGTTAAAAATTCTTGATGGCGTGGCATGACTTGCAATAAAAGAGGATCGTTTGGATCGCCTTTGCGTATTTTTTTTATAAAAGGGATAGGCACGCGTACCGGAAATAAACTGCGGGCTTTTAGGTCGTTTTCATGGACTTGGCTCGATAAACCGACCATTTCAAGCAAGGTTTTTGGGCAGGTAACTACATTTGCTAATTCTTTTTGCCAGTTTTTATGCAAATTTGCTTCATTTCTTTGTATCATTGGCATGTAGATTACTCGAAAAAATATAAATAGAGGAAACGATGGCGAATTATAGCACCAACGAGTTCAAGGGCGGCCTAAAAATTATGATGGATGGCGAGCCTTGCAGTATCTTAGAAAATGAAATGGTAAAACCTGGTAAAGGCCAGGCGTTCAACCGTGTTCGTATCCGTAAACTTATCTCTGGTAAGGTGCTTGAAAAAACCTTTAAATCGGGTGAATCAGTTGAAGGTGCTGATGTAATGGATACAGATTTAGCGTATCTATATACAGACGGCGAATTTTGGCATTTCATGAACAACGAAACATTTGAGCAAATTGCTGCTGACGAAAAAGCACTAGGCGATGCAGTTAAATGGTTAGTTGAAAATGATTTATGTACAATTACATTATGGAACGGCAGCCCTATTGCTGTTACACCACCTAACTTTGTTGAGCTTGAGATCACTGAAACAGATCCTGGCCTTAAGGGTGATACAGCGGGTACTGGTGGTAAACCAGCAACGCTTAGCACAGGCGCTGTAGTACGAGTTCCATTATTTGTACAAATTGGCGAAGTAATTAAAGTAGACACTCGTAACGGTGAATACGTAAGCCGTGTTAAGTAAGCTTTAGCATTGTTTATAAAATCCCAGCTTAAGCTGGGATTTTTTTTGGAGAAAATATGTCAGCAGATCTTTGGGCCCCAAGCGCAAGCATTGAAACACTAAAACAACGTGCGGCGATATTACGTAGCATTCGTGAGTTTTTTTATACGCGTAATGTAATGGAAGTAGAAACGCCGAGCTTAAGTGCTGCCAGTGTAACCGATGTGCACTTAGCCAGTTTTAACACCACATTTGTAGGTCCAGGGCATGCTGGTGGGCTTCCTCTTTTTTTACAAACATCCCCAGAGTTTGCTATGAAACGCTTGTTAGCAGCAGGCTCAGGCGCTATTTTTCAGCTTTGTAAAGCATTTAGAAATGAAGAAGCAGGTAGTCATCACAATCCCGAATTTACAATGCTTGAATGGTATCGCCCAGGCTTTGATGAGTTTGCACTTATGGATGAAATGGATGAACTAATGCGGCTTGTTTTAGATGTTGAGCCGGCAACAAGGCTTACTTATCAGCAAGCGTTTGAACAAGCACTTGGGCTCGATCCGTTAACAGCGAACATAGAGCAATTAAAGCAACTAGCGTGTGAGCATGGATTTGCTGATATAGCCCAAAATGAAACGCATAAAGATACCTTACTGCAATTATTATTTTGTATGAAAGTGGAGCCCACAATAGGACAAGATAAGCCATGTTTTGTGTATCACTTTCCAGCGTCTCAAGCGGCACTTGCACAAATTTGTGAACACGATACACGTGTAGCAGGGCGCTTTGAGCTTTATTATAAAAATATGGAATTGGCGAATGGCTTTAACGAACTCACAAATGCCAGCGAGCAAGCTAAACGTTTTAATGAAGATAACGCATACCGCGCTGAAAACGGTTTAAAGCAAGTCCCAATGGATACGCGTTTAATTAAAGCGCTGGAGCATGGATTACCTCAGTGCGCAGGGGTGGCTTTGGGTATAGATAGGCTTGTAATGCTCGCAACAAATAAAGAGAAAATTAAAGACGTAATAGCGTTTGATGTGCAAAGAGCGTAATGCTT
Organism: Pseudoalteromonas sp. SG43-4; assembly: GCF_014164325.1. Taxonomy (NCBI): domain Bacteria; kingdom Pseudomonadati; phylum Pseudomonadota; class Gammaproteobacteria; order Alteromonadales; family Pseudoalteromonadaceae; genus Pseudoalteromonas; species Pseudoalteromonas sp. SG43-4. The sequence goes on from NZ_JACJFB010000002.1 coordinate 253,001, forward strand.
AGCTTGTAGGCGTGCAGCTTGCTGACGCGTTAAAGCGAAGCTTTAAGGTCTTTTTATTTGGTTAGTTTAAAGTAATTAGAAGCTTCGCTTCTCACGTGAGCAAGCTCTACGTCTACAACACGTTTTATTATTTATGTTTGATATGCAAAGAGCGTGATGTTTGAACTGTAGGCGTGCAGCTTGCTGACGCGTTAAAGCGAAGCTTTAAGGGCTTTTTATTTGGTTAGTTTAAAGTAATAAGAAGCTTCGCTTCTCACGTGAGCAAGCTCTAAGGCTACCACATGTTTTATTGTTACTTATTTGATATGCAAAGAGCGTGATGCTTGACCTGTAGGCGTGCAGCTTGCTGGCGCGTTAAAGCGAAGCTTTAAGTTCTTTTTATTTGGTTAGCTTAAAGTAATTAGAAGCTGCGCTTCTCACGTGAGCAAGCTCTAAGTCTACCACATGTTTTATTGTTACTTATTTGATATGCAAAGAGCGTGATGCTTGTAGATGTAGATGTAGATGTAGGTGCGAATTTATTTCGCGCTCGTGTAATTTAACTTTATAAAAAGCGAGGTATAAAACCTCACTTACAAATAAAAAACACCGCGTTTAAATTAAACGCGGTGTTTTTTATTGTTTGCTGTAGCTTTCATTTGAAAGCCAACGGCTATGCTTTACAGATTAAGTGTAAACGTAACACCTGCAACACGAGGCTCACCTAATTGTGTGTAGGTATGCGTTGCGTAACCATCTTGTGGATCGTTACCAAATTCAAAACCACGTGTAGGGACTGTTTCGTCAAATACATTACGAGCCCATGCGCGAACTGCCCACATGTCTGCTTCGTAGCCAAAGCTTAAGTTAACTAAGTTGCTGCTTGGTGCTTGTGAATTGTGACTATCAGAGAAGTAGTAATCGTCTTTACCTTCAATACCAACCATGCCGTAAAATGCGTTAGTAAAGTTGTAACGTGCAGTAAACGCATACTGGTATTTAGGTGACTGTGCTTGTTCGCGACCGTCTTGATTTAAGCCTGATTGTGTTACAAAGTCGTCAATTTCAGTGTTTAAGTAACCAGCACTACCTGTTAAAAATAGATTATCAGTTAGTTGGTAACTACCTTCAACTTCAAGTCCGTAGTTGCTACCAGAACTTGCGTTATCAACATAACCGGTAAATTGCTGACCTTCTACTTGCCATGCTTTTAACTGAATATCGTCGCGGTGCATGTAAAATGCTGCTAAGCGAAGTGTAAATTTGTCATCAAGTGATGAACCTTTAACACCAAATTCGCCGCTCCATAAATATTCAGGGTCAAAACTGGTGTGTTGCTGGAAAAAATCAGCGCTTAGGTTTAAGCCTTCATCTTTTGCTTTAGCCAGTGCTTCTGAGTTAATACCACCGGCTTTGTAGCCACGGGTGATGCTGGTGTAGATCATAGTGCGATCAATTACTTGATATTCAAGTGCTATTTTACCGCCAACCATTACATCGTCAGTATCTTGTATAAAGCCATTGCTATCGGTGTAGTCGCCTTGGTATTGCTCTACACGTAAACCTGTAATTAATGTTGTTTTAGGGCCAATTGGAGTCGCTACTTGACCATATACTGCAACGTTACTCGTTTCGTAAGTTGAAGAGAACGGGCTTGCTAACCATGTGTACTGGCGCTCTAAATCAACATCACGGTTTTGGTAATAAACACCCGCAACCCAGTTACCTGTTTTAGAATTAAATTGTAAATCTACAGACTGATCGTCGCGATCGCGGCTGTATAAATCAGTTGAGCTGTATCCATCTGGATGTAAGCCAGCAGCACATAACTGTGGTTCACTTGTATCGTTACATACCCAATCTTCGTCAAAGCTGTAAAGTAATTCGGTATCAATAGCCGACAGGTTTAGGTTTACATCAAAAGCGTCAAAAGCCGTGTAAGTATTATTAACACCTATTGCGTAGCTTTGTTGATTATCTTGCCCTGGTTCATCGGCAACACTATTGCGGCTGTTATCAAGCGTAAACGCATCGTAACCATTGTTTATGTCAATATAGTGAAGGTTTAACTCAGTATTTAAATGCTTTGTAAGCTGGCTGTTTAATTTAAAGCGGGCTACTTGTTCGTCTTGATTTTGTGTTTCGTCATTTAAGTACAAGTTATCTACGTAACCGTCTGACTTTCTGCGAAAGTAGCTAACGCGTGCGCTAGTGTCATCTGTTAAGCCTGTGCTTGCTGCAATACCTGCTTCGCGGGTGTTGTATGTGCCAGCACCTACTTGTAATTTTAAGCTTGGATCGCTTGTGGCTTTAGCTGAACCCATTTGGATCATACCAGCCATACCGTCTGCGCCAAAGCGTGTACCTTGTGGCCCACGATAAATTTCTACTTGGTCTATATCAAATAATAATGAACTGCCACCAAGGCCAGAATAGTTAATACCATCAATAACTAAGCCTACAGATGGATTAATAGGGTCTACAAATTGTGAACGAAGTCCCAGGCCACGAATTTGAATATAACGACCGCGCGACGCACCAGATGCAAAATTTACATTGGCGGTACTGCCTAACATTTCGTCTAAGTAACTTGCACCACGTTGATTAATTTCATCTTCGCTGAATAAGCTCGCACTCGCACTTAAAGTTTGAATGCTTTCGCGCTGAAAATCGCCAGTTACAACAATTCTTTCTAGGTCGCTATCATCAGCGTTAGCTGCAATTGGTGCACCAAGCAGCGGTAAAAGTGCGGCAGTAATTAAAGACAAACGTAAGTTCATTGGGTTACTTAACTCCATTTTAGGGACTCGTATGGTAGCAATTATTTAAACACATGTGCTATAAACGCGGCAATTATACGTTAAATAATCAGGATTACTAATATGACCTTTAAAGTTGACTTCAAGGTACGTGATTACGAATGTGACTTACAAGGTATTGTAAACAACAGCGTCTATTTTAATTATTTAGAGCATGCTCGACATGAGTTCTTGTACGCACACGGTATTGATTTTGCTCAGTTAGCAAAAGATAAAATTAACCTAGTCGTGATGCGCAGCGAAATGGACTATAAACATTCACTATTACCAGGTGATGAATTTTATGTGGCTGTAGAGCCGCAGCGTATTAGTCGTTTAAAATTTGCCTTTAAGCAAACGGTTATACGTAAAAGCGATGAAAAAGTAATGCTCAATGCACTGGTTATAGGAACGTCTGTTAATGAAAAAGGTAGGCCATTTTTACCAGAGCAAATAGATAACGTATTTAAAACTACAACTTAGTACTTAATCGCATAACTTTTGAACTATCATAGAACAAAAATTTACATTTAAAACATGCATTTTTAACGGATAAAGGGCATAAATATTGTTACAATTACATTAATTAGACAATTAGTTAGTAGTAGCATGAAATTAGCAGCAATACCGATGCTTATAGTCGGTTTATGTGTTGGTTGCGCATCAACAGGGACGGTTACCAGTGAGCAGCTTAAATACACCCAATGGCAATTATCACGTGTTGATGGTTTAGCAATTCCACCTTCGTTTAATGCATCAATGAGCTTTATTGAAGCACTGCAAGTAAACGGTTTTGCTGGCTGTAACAAATTTTTTGGTGAAGGCTCGCTTGAAGAAAGTAACCTTACCGTAAGTAAATTAGGAATGACGCGCAAGTCATGCGGCGAAGACCTTGATGAGTTTGAGCAGCAGTTATTACAAGCCTTAAAGCAAGGTGCAGAGCTTAAAATGCAAGACCAGCAATTAGTCATGCAAGGCGAGCAAACATTTGTGTTTATCCCTAAATAATTTTAAGTTTTTGAAAAACAGCCCCTTGCGGGCAGTTTTTAACTGACGTACACTCAGCGCAGATTTGTTGAATAATATCTTCGAATCGACGAACAAAATTTATATATCAATACTTGTCGGAGTGCCAAAGCTAAGTAATTAGTTTTTGGCTGAGATCGCGAAAGCGGGATCCGTGAACCTGATCAGGTTAATACCTGCGTAGGGAACAAGCTGCCTAAAATGGGACGCTTGTGCGTCTTTTTTTATGCGCACAATAAAGTGATTTTGTTTATTTTAGGCTGCAAAGTAGCATGTACGCTACTTTACGATCTTTCTCTATTCCTCGGAATATCTGACAAGACAACCCTTAAGCAATGAGGCAAGTCATGTCAAATACTACAAATAAAGCGTCACGCCGAGAAACTCGTGCTGCCGCGTCTGAATATATTTATAACTTAACGGGTCAACCGTTCCCAAATTCTCATAAAGTATACGTTGAAGGTACTCAACCAGGTGTGCGTGTTGGTATGCGTGAAATCACGTTAAGTGACACGTTTATTGGCGGCACAGATGAAAACCCTGTTTATGAGTCAAACGATCCGCTTCGTGTTTACGATACGTCGGGCCCGTATACCGATCCTAATTTTGAACTAGACGTGCGCAAAGGCTTACCAAAATTTCGTGAACAATGGATTGAAAGCCGTGGTGACACTGAGGTTTTAGAGTCAGTGACGTCGCAGTTTTCGCAGCAGCGCATGGCAGATGAAGGGCTGGATCATATTCGCTTTGATCACCTTCCAAAAATTCGCCGTGGTGTCGCTGGTAAAAACGTAACGCAAATGCACTACGCACGCCAAGGGATTATTACTCCTGAAATGGAATACGTAGCCGTTCGCGAAAATATGGGACGTGCAGAAATTCGTAAAGAATTACTAGCCGCGCAGCATAAAGGCGAGTCGTTTGGTGCGAGTATTCCTGAATTTATTACCCCAGAATTTGTACGCGACGAAATAGCCCGTGGTCGCGCTATTTTACCAAATAATATAAACCACCCAGAAACAGAGCCTATGATTGTAGGTCGTAACTATTTAGTAAAAGTTAATGCCAACATTGGTAACTCATCGGTTAGCTCATCTATTGAAGAAGAAGTAGAAAAAATGGTGTGGTCTACCCGCTGGGGCGCAGACACCGTGATGGACTTATCAACGGGGCGTTACATTCACGAAACGCGCGAATGGGTTGTACGTAACTCGCCTGTACCTATTGGCACAGTACCGATTTATCAAGCGCTTGAAAAAGTAAACGGTGTGGCTGAGGATTTAACGTGGGAGATTTTCCGCGATACGCTTATTGAACAAGCCGAGCAGGGTGTTGATTACTTTACTATTCATGCCGGTGTACTGCTTCGCTACGTACCAATGACGGCTAAACGTGTAACCGGTATTGTGTCGCGCGGTGGCTCAATTATGGCTAAGTGGTGTTTAGCGCATCACAAAGAAAACTTTTTATACACGCACTTTGAAGACATTTGCGAAATTTTAAAACAATACGATGTGTGTTTTTCATTAGGTGATGGCCTTCGCCCAGGTTCTATTGCTGATGCCAACGATGAAGCGCAGTTTAGTGAGCTGCGCACATTAGGTGAACTGACTAAAATTGCGTGGAAGCACGACGTACAAGTATTTATTGAAGGCCCAGGGCATGTGCCAATGCACATGATTAAAGCCAATATGGATGAGCAATTAAAGCATTGCGACGAAGCGCCATTTTATACTTTAGGCCCGTTAACGACCGATATTGCACCAGGGTACGATCATATCACCTCAGGTATTGGGGCGGCCCAAATAGCATGGTACGGCTGTGCAATGCTTTGTTATGTAACACCTAAAGAGCATTTAGGTCTGCCAAATAAAGAAGATGTTAAAGAAGGCTTAATTACCTACAAAATAGCTGCACATGCCGCCGATTTAGCAAAAGGTCACCCAGGCGCGCAAGAGCGTGATAATGCCTTATCAAAAGCACGTTTTGAGTTTAGATGGCATGATCAATTTAATATTGGTTTAGATCCAGAGCGTGCTCGCGAGTATCACGACGAAACCCTGCCGCAAGAGTCAGGCAAAGTGGCTCACTTTTGTTCTATGTGTGGCCCTAAATTTTGCTCTATGAAAATTAGCCAAGAAGTACGCGATTACGCTAAAGATTTAGAAACACGCGGTATTGATCCAAATGACGCTGGCGAGGCTATTGAGATCAAAATGATTGATGTAGAAGCCGAGATGAAAGCTAAATCTGCCCAGTTTAAGCAAACAGGCTCAGAAATTTACCACAAAGCGGTATAGCAATAAGTTAGATACAGATGTAGGTGAGGTTTTATACCTCGCTTCTTTAAATATTAAGAAGTGCGAGTGAATTCGCACCTACTAATAACTGCTTTTGGAGGTTTTATGTTTTATAACATTGCTGTGGTGGGTTTTGGTTTAGCAGGGCGCTTAGCTGCCCTTGAGCTAAGTAAGTTGCATCATGTAACGGTGTTTGAAGCAGACGATGAGCAAACCCCAAATAGCGCCGGTAAAGTGGCAGCAGCCATGCTGGCACCGCTGGCTGAGTCGGTATTGTGTGAGGCTGATTTAGCTTTAATGGGGCTTGATTCAATGAAGCGCTGGCCAGAAATAGTGAGTGAACTTGAGGGGGATGTGTTTTTTCAGCAGCAAGGTACATTGGTCGTTGCGCATCAGCAAGATAAAGGCGATTTACAAAGCTTTACTCAGAGAATAAAGCCCATAGCAGGGCACAGCGCTCAGGCATTAAATGCTCAGCAAATAGCGCAGTTAGAGCCAGAGCTTGCTAATCGGTTTAACCAAGGTCTATTTTTACCCTGCGAGGGGCAAATAGATAACCAAGCCTTTTATAAAGCAAGTTTTACCATGCTCAACAAGCGCAAAGTTAAGTGTGTGTTTAACCAGCGCGTAACCATTAAAAACGGTGAAATAAATAATCGACCATTTGACTACATTATAGATTGTCGTGGGCTTGGTGCTAAAAGTGATAAACCGCTTAGAGGTGTGCGCGGTGAAGTCGCAAGGCTATATGCACCTGAAGTAAATTTAACGCGACCTGTGCGTTTAATGCATCCGCGTTACCCAATTTATATAGCGCCTAAACCGAATCATGAATATGTAATTGGTGCGACCGAAATCGAATCGCAAGATAGCGGCGCCGCAACAGTGCGATCAACTCTTGAGTTACTTTCAGCGGCTTATACCGTACACAGCGGATTTGCCGAAGCACGGCTACTTAATATTCAAACCGGATTACGCCCTGCATTTAGCGATAACCGCCCAGAAGTATCACAAGTTGGTAATGTAATTAGCATTAACGGCTTATATCGTCATGGTTATATGCTGGCACCGGCATTAGTGGCGCAAGTAGCTTCACGAATAGAGTGAGAATAAAATGAACATTACAATTAATGGCGAGCTACTTAGTGTTAATAGCAAAGCACTCGTTGAGGTACTTCAAAGTTTTGGTGCAGTTGCGCCTTTTGCTGTGGCTGTTAATGGCGAATTTATTCCACAAAGTCGGCACAGAAACTATGTACTTAATGAAGGTGACAGTGTTGAGTTGCTGTCACCCATTCAAGGCGGATAAAGCTCATGCAAACTAAAGACTGTTTAACTATTTATGGAGAGCAAATAAAGAGTCGTTTATTAATCGGCTCTGCGCTTTATCCGTCGCCCGATATTATGACCCAATCGATAGTCGCATCTGGGGCTGAAATTGTTACCGTGTCGCTTAGGCGCCAACAAAGTGTAGCAGCAGGTGATGACTTTTGGCAGTTAATAAAAAATACAGGCTTAAAAATACTGCCTAATACCGCCGGGTGCCACAGTGTTAAAGAAGCCATAACGCTTGCAAAAATGTGCCGAGAGGTATTTGCCACCGATTGGATTAAGCTGGAGCTGATTGGCGATGATTACAATTTACAGCCTGACCCTTTTGCGCTACTTGAAGCGACAAAAATATTAATTAATGATGGCTTTAAAGTACTGCCTTATTGCACCGATGACTTAGTACTTTGCCAGCGCTTAAATGAGCTAGGGTGTGAGGTGCTTATGCCGTGGGGGGCGCCAATAGGCACCGGTAAAGGCTTGTTAAATAGCTATAATTTAAAAACTATTCGAGAGCGTTTACCCAATACCACATTAATAGTAGATGCAGGTTTAGGTTTGCCATCGCATGCCTGCCAAGCACTCGAAATGGGGTATGATGCGGTATTATTAAATTCAGCCATTGCAGGGGCGGGCTGCCCAATTACTATGAGCCGCGCATTTAAAGCCGCAGTTGAAGCAGGGCGCTTTGCATATCAAGCAAAAGCAATGCCTGAAAAAGACGTTGCAGCCCCATCAACCCCAACAATGGGTATGCCATTTTGGCATCAGCAGTGAAGGAAAGAATATGAATAACGTAGTGTGGACAATTGCCGGATCTGATTCGGGCGGCGGTGCAGGTATTCAAGCAGATATAAAAGCAATGCAAAGTTTTGGTGTACATGGCTGCACGGCAATTACGGCGCTTACTGCACAAAATAGTTTAGGCGTAGAGGCTATTAATGCAGTGTCTACCGATATTATTGAATCGCAGTTACTTGCGCTTGAAAAAGACATGAAAGCCAAAGTGATAAAAATTGGCATGTTAGCCAATGTGCAGCAAATTCAGTTGATCAGCGAGCATATAAGCCACTATAAAGCTAAGTGGTCTGTGCCTCCCGTTATTGTATATGACCCTGTTGCTATTGCCTCAAGCGGTGACTTACTAACAGAAGAGGACACGGTCAGTGCAATAAAAGAATGTTTACTGCCGCTAGTGGATGTAATAACTCCAAACACCCACGAAACACAGTTATTAACTGGTGTGTATTTAATTGGCCCAGCTGCAATAAAAGAAGCGGCTAATAAGCTATTAAGCTGGGGGGCAAAAGCTGTTGTTATTAAAGGCGGACATTGGGATTACCCAAGTGGCTACTGCATTGATTATTGTATTGATAGTAATACACAAAATGGCGAAGAATATTGGTTAGGCAATCAAAAAATACAAACACCGCATAACCACGGCACCGGATGTAGCATGGCTTCGGTCATTGCTGCGTGTTTAGCTAAAGACTACCCATTAAAAGATGCCTTTATTTTAGCTAAAGCATATATAAACCAAGGGCTAAAACAGTCGGTACGCTATGGCGAAGGGATTGGACCGGTTGCTCATACATCGTTCCCCACTAATTTAGCTGACTACCCACAAGTAATTGAGCCCGGTAGCTGGCTGGGCGATGAACTAGATTTTGATGTGCCGCTTGATTTTAATATGGCTGCTGATTTTGCACCTTGTGAAAGTAAGTCGCTTGGCTTATATGCGGTTGTAGATAGCACAGATTGGTTAGAAAAATGCTTACAACAAGGCATTAAAACAGCGCAGTTACGCGTTAAAAATAAAACGCAAGATGAGCTTGATGGGCTCATTAAGCAAGCTGTTGAGCTGGGCAAGCAATACAACGCACAGGTATTTATAAACGACTACTGGCAGTTAGCTATTAAGCACGGTGCATATGGCGTGCATTTAGGGCAAGAGGATTTAGACATTGCTAATTTAGCGGCAATTAAAGACGCTGGGTTAAGGCTTGGGCTTTCTACTCATGGTTTTTATGAAATGCTACGTGCGCATAATTATCGCCCTAGTTATATGGCATTTGGCGCTATTTACCCAACCACAACAAAAGATATGACAGGTCAAATACAAGGCCTTGAAAAGCTGATTAAGTTTGTACCACTTATGCAAAGCTACCCAAAAGTAGCAATAGGCGGTATTGATTTAAGCCGTGCTGAGCAGGTAGCGAAAACAGGCGTGGGCAGTGTTGCCGTAGTGCGTGCGATTACCGAAGCTGATAATTACGTAGAGGCTATAAGCGCTCTGCAAGTGGCCATAAGCAGTGCCAATTAAAACTAACAAGGGTAATACTAATAAGGCTGATAAACGTGAGTGAGCTAAGCGATAAAGAAACTCTGCGTTACAGCCGCCATTTATTGCTTGAAGAAGTTGGGCTTGAAGGGCAATTAGCACTTAAATCCTCAACGGTTGCAGTAGTGGGGGCTGGTGGTCTAGGTAGCCCAGCGCTTTTATATTTAGCCGCTGCAGGTATTGGAACGCTTATTTTAATTGACGATGATGTGGTGGAGCTTTCAAACTTACAACGCCAAGTGCTTTATAAAATAAATCACTTAGGACAAAGCAAGGTCGCCGCAGCGGGTAAAGTATTAGCGAGTCTTAATAATCAAATAAACATAGTAACGCATTGTCAAAAGCTAGATGAGAGTAATGCAGCTAACATGCTCAAAGGTGCTGACATCGTACTTGATTGCTCTGATAACTTTAGTACTCGCTATAGTGTTAACCGTTATTGTATTAGCAATAAAACACCGTTAATTTCGGGTGCTGCACTCGCAACCAAAGGGCAATTAATGGGCTTTGATTTTAGGCAAAGTGATAGCCCGTGTTATGGCTGTGTTTTTCCACAGGGCGAAGCTACACCAGTTATCAATTGCAGTAACGCAGGGGTTATTAGCCCGTTACTTGGTGTAATAGGCTCTATGCAGGCGCAACTTACGCTCAACTTATTGCTGGGGCATGCAGAGGGAGGTGTGTTTATAACCTTTGATGCGCTCACTTTAAAACAACAGCACTTTAAAGTGATTAAAGATTCAGAGTGTAAAGAGTGTGGTAAATAAGTTTTTGAGGGGCTTGTGCCTTTTATTAAATGTAGCGTTAAAGAATTAAAAGCTGCGCTTTTCGCGTGAGCAAGCTTCACGCCTACAACATATCAAACTTTTGCACCAAGCTTGTTGACGCACAGCTTGCTGGCGTGACGAGCAAAGCTCGTAATTTCTATGCTTTGGTGTCTTCTCATTTACTCCTATTTGTGCAATAAGATCTTAAGTGATTTATTCACAAAGAGGTTAAGAGGGCGCTTCGCTTTAGAGAAGTAAAAATAAATAATTACTATGTTTTATGTCTTCTCATTTACTCCTCTTTTACTTCTCTTTGTGCAATAAGGTTTTAAGTGATTTATTCACAAAGAGGTTGAGAGGGCGCTTCGCTTTAGAGAAGTAAAAATAAATAATTACTATGTTTTATGTCTTCTCATTTACTCCTCTTTTACTTCTCTTTGTGCAATAAGGTTTTAAGTGATTTATTCACAAAGAGGTTAAGAGGGCGCTGCGCTTTAGAGAAGTAAAAATAAATAATTACTATGTTTTTTTATGTCTTCTCATTTACTTCTCTTTTACTTCTCTTTGTGCAATAAGATCTTAAGTGATTTATTCACAAAGAGGTTAAGAGGGCGCTGCGCTTTAGAGAAGTAAAAATAAATAATTACTATGTTTTATGTCTTCTCATTTACTCCTCTTTTGCTTCTCTTTGTGCAATAAGGTTTTAAGTGATTTATTCACAAAGAGGTTAAGAGGGCGCTGCGCTTTTCGCGTGAGCAGGCTTTGCGCCTACAAAAATAAAAAACCGCGTTAATTAAACGCGGTTTTTTTAATTTCGAATTAACGATTGATTTTAATCGTTAATTTTTGCAAATGCAGTACCTAAGCGAGTAACCACTTCTGGTAGTTGATCTTCCAATATTTCAGCTTTATCAGCACCCCATGCTAGTACCACAGTAGAGCCTAATTTAAATCGACCCATTTCTTCACCCTTTTTAAGCGTGATAGCGTTATCGCCAGTGGTTGGGTATTTCCAACTAAATACATCGCTACCTGCTGGTGGCGTGACAGTACCTGCCCAAATAGTTTCTATGCTGGCTACAATTGTTGCGCCAACAAGTACCATAGCAAGCGGACCAATCTCAGTTTCAAAAATTGCTACTACTCGTTCATTACGCGCAAACAAGTTAGGCACGTTTTGCGCTGTAAGTGGGTTTACTGAAAATAAATCACCTGGCACGTAAATCATTTTGCTTAGTGTGCCATCAATTGGCATATGAATACGGTGGTAATCTTTAGGTGCTAAATAAATCGTTGCAAACTTACCGCCTAAAAATGGTGTTGTATCATCTTGTGAGCCGCCTAGTAGCGCTTGTAAGCTGTAATCGTGACCTTTAGCTTGTATTAGCTGTCCGTCAACAATATCGCCTAGCTGGCTGATTGCGCCATCCACTGGATGAATGATGATATTGCTATCTTCTACCATTGGGCGCATGCCGTCTTTTAAAGGGCGAGTAAAAAATTCATTAAAGCTTTTATAATGAGCCGGATCTGGGTATTGGGCTTCGCTCATATCTACTTTATATTGCTTAATAAATAGTTTAATTAAAGTCGTTGTTAAAGCACCTGCTTTAGCTGCGGCTAATTTACCCACTACGCGTGAAATAAAGTGTTTTGGCATTGCGTACTGCATTGCGATTTTAAATTTGTCTAAACTCACAGTATTTATCCTAAATTATACGCGAGGCGCACGGGCGCCTGCACGGCCATCGGCCATTGTTTCTAAAATTCGGTGGTAGCTGTCAAAGCGCAATTGAGAAATTTTGCCATCTGCTACAGCTTCTTTAACTATACAGCCCGGATCGTTTAAATGTTTACAGTCTCTAAAGCGGCACCCGCCTATAAATTCTCTAAACTCTTTAAAGCACCAGGTTACACGCTCAACATCTAAATGCCATAAACCAAATTCGCGAATTCCTGGCGAGTCGATTAGGTTACCGCCACTTGGTAAATGGTGAAGGCGTGAAACAGTTGTTGTGTGCTGGCCTAGGCCGCTGTTTTCAGATACTTCTTTAGTTAATATTTCAGCGTTAGGTAATACAGTATTAACGAGGGTTGATTTACCCACACCACTTTGACCAACAAAAATGTTATTTTTACCAACAAGTACTTCTTTTAATTCATCAATACCATTACCCGATATATTACTAACAAGGAGTACTTGGTAATCAAGTTTACGATAGATATCGAGAACTTTTTGTATTTCTCTAAGACCTGCGTCATCAATTAAATCTATTTTATTGAGTACTAAAATTGGCTCAATACCCATATCTTCACAGGCTATTAAATAACGGTCGATAATACTAGGGGTAAACTCAGGTAATACTGCCGACACCATTAATATTTGGTCAATGTTTGCTGCAATAACTTTTACGCCGTCGTAAAAGTCAGGGCGGGTAAGTTGCGAACGACGCTCTTGCGTGGCTTCAATTACTCCGGCTAAATCACCTTCACTTACTTTGGCACGGCGAAACAATACCTCATCACCACACACTAAATTTGACACGGTACGTCGTATATTACAACGAAGTACATCGCCATTTTCAGTTTCGACATCGGCGTGTTGGCCAAAACGACTGATCACAATTGCGCTCTCGACCTGACCTAAATTATCGGTTTGCCACTCTTGCGCGCCTTTTTTAGCTGGTCTTGAGTCTGCGCTATTAATGCGCTTTTGGTGGTTGGCCTTGATCTGACGCGATTGGCCTTTACTTAATTTTTTCTGTTTTGCCACTGGAGGCCTATAACCTTAGTTAAATGTCGCTTTTCCTAAAAAAAGCTTTAGCTCGACGGTTGATGCTAATATGATATATCGAAATGCGTTGGATCTAAAGGAAAGCACCGCTTAGGTAATTATGACTATTAATAAATCAAATTTAATTTGGCTCGATCTTGAAATGACAGGACTCGAACCAGAGACCGATAAAATACTCGAAATTGCGACGGTTGTCACTGACGCAGACCTGAATATATTAGCTGAAGGGCCAACCATAGCTATTCATCAAAGTGATGAATTACTAAATGGTATGGACGAGTGGTGTACTACGCAGCATGGTAAGTCGGGTTTAACAGCGCGCTGTAAAGCAAGTACATTCGATGAAGAGTATGCCGTGGCACAAACGTTAGATTTTTTAAAACAGTGGGTGCCTGCAGGTGTATCACCAATGTGTGGTAATTCAATTGGGCAAGACCGCCGCTTTATGAATAAATATATGCGCGAGCTTGAAGATTTTTTCCATTACCGAAATCTTGACGTAAGTACTATTAAAGAATTAGCACGTCGCTGGAAACCCGAAGTGCTTGCAAAAGTGAATAAAAAAGGCTCGCACCTTGCTTTGGATGACATTAAAGATTCGATTATGGAATTAAAAGTCTATAGAGAAAATTTCTTTAATTTGTAAAAAACACTTGCAAACACATCGGATTATTGTAGAATCCTGCCCCGCTCAAGACGATAACCCACGCGGGGTTAGTGTGTTTGAGTGATTGAATTACCATCAATAAATGCGGTACTAGCTCAGTTGCTAGAATGTTGAACGCGACCTGTCGCGCTTAAGCGTAAAATAACTGAAGAAATAAAAAATGCGGTACTAGCTCAGTTGGTAGAGCGCGACCTTGCCAAGGTCGAGGTCACGAGTTCGAGCCTCGTGTACCGCTCCAATTTCTAACCAAAAGAAATTGTAGTG
>NZ_JACJFB010000002.1:267365-410740 GCF_014164325.1 Pseudoalteromonas sp. SG43-4
CTAACCAAAAGAAATTGTAGTGATAGTAAATTTAGTTATGCGGTACTAGCTCAGTTGGTAGAGCGCGACCTTGCCAAGGTCGAGGTCACGAGTTCGAGCCTCGTGTACCGCTCCAATCTTTTTATATCCTTTCAAAATCCTTTGTATTAAAAATCATAAATAAAATTATAATTTAAAATCTCTCTTATCTACTTTATTCTTTGTGCAATATTCAGCATTAAAGTTTTGGTTGTTAGAAGCTATGGTTTCTCGCGCGAGCTATGCGCCTACAATAAAGCTGTTGTACTTTGAAGTTATGAGGTATGAGTGAGGTACAGAGGAGTCAATACTTTGAAACCGAGAGCTTTTATTAAAATAGCTCCCCCTGAATAGTTGCTATAACTCGTCTAGAGCCACCAGAATCGCGATGTTCACCTAAATAAATACCTTGCCATGTACCTAACGCTAAATAACCATTTGAAATAGGAATACTTAACTCGCAGCCTAACGTACTGGTTTTTATGTGTGCAGGCATGTCGTCGTCACCTTCATAATCGTGGCGATAATAAGGTTGACGCTCAGGAACGAATTTATTGAAATGGCTCTCCATGTCCATACGAACAGTGGGGTCTGCATTTTCATTTATTGTAAGGCTCGCTGAGGTATGCTGAATAAATAAATGTAACAAGCCTATTTTGTAACTCGCCAGTTCAGGAAGCTGAGACAATATTTCGTCATCGATTATATGAAAACCTCGCGGGCGAGGCTTTAATGTAATTTGCTTTTGCTGCCAACTCATAATTTATCGAAACTAACTTCAATGTTTGCATTACCAGCATCACAGCTAAATGGCATGATGATTTTTTTACCTTGGCTTTTGTGAGTAATTGTATGACCCTTACCCGATACCACAATAGGCGTTGCCATATCAAAGTCGAAGCCTTTCTCGCCAAGTAAATTTTTAGCACCACCTGTTACCATGTTGGTTATTTCGCCAACCATATCAGTAACTTCTTCATCTATGGTATCAGGGCGTTCGCCAAGCATACGCTCCATGATGGTCAATGCTAATCCTTCATCAAATGTAATTGAAAATGATCCTCGCGTTTGCGGGCCAACCATGCCAATCAAACCTGATACATCACCACAGGCTATCTCATCAGTTTTAATGCGAGGTTTACCTGGCTTCAATTGAGTTTGAGCCATAGTGCTCAAAACATTAATTAAAGAAGATAAAAAGGGATTGATGAATTCTACATTCATAGTGGCTACTCTTAAATTTGTTCTGTGAAATGACTATATAGTTTGAGTATAGTCACTAAGGATAACTTTGAAGGATTATGATGCTCTGCAAGATTCACATTTACCATGTGCTTCTATTGTCTGCCCTGATACAACAAACCCACCTTCGGCAGCTAAATTATTTAGCTCATGCGAAATTACACTCGAGTGTAACTCTTTGACAAAACCACAGGTATCGCAAATTAACAATTGTACTGGGTGTATATGATCAAAATGATGACACAGCATAAATGCATTTGTGCTTTCAATTTTATGAATAAAACCTAGCTCAGCTAAAAAGTCTAATGCACGATAAATAGTTGCAGGTTTAGCACCCGTTTCAGTTATTTTTAATTGCTCAAGCAAATCGTATGCACCAACACCACCTTGTGCGCTGGCTAATAGGCGAAATACTTTCTCGCGGATAGGCGTAAAACGCGCACCACGGTTGTCACAAACTTGTTTTGCTTTACTTACGAGTGATTCTATATTCATCATTACTCTTATCCTTATGCTACCGTGATATACTAACATACTGTGTTGTAGTTGCAGCGTTTTTATTAAGCGCTTTTTACCTAGGAAACCCAGTAATGCACGAACTATTAGCTATATTTATTTTCTTTTTTGCGGTTATTGACCCCATTGGTACTGTACCTGTATTTATTGCAGTCACACGTGGTGATGATGAGAAATTTAAACGCAAAGTTATATATAAAGCGGTAGGCGTATCTGCATTAGTGCTCTTATTTTTTGTACTTGCAGGTGAGCAATTACTTAACGCAATTGAAATTCCGCTTTCGGCTTTTCAAATAGCCGGCGGTATCATATTACTTATTTTTGCGCTCTCAATGATATTTGGTGAAAGTAAACCAGAAGCCGAAATTAAAAGTGTACGCGACAGCACTGAAACCGCTATTTTTCCGCTTGCGATTCCCTCTATCGCGAGCCCTGGCGCTATGTTAGGCGCCGTATTAATGACTCGTAATGAAGAATATACCTGGGTTGAGCAGTTACTAACGTCTTCGATGATGCTTGCTGTATTAGCGGTTGTACTGGTTTTGTTACTGCTTGCAACACATGTACATAAATTAATTGGTGATAGTGGTGCAAGTATAATAAGTAGAATTATGGGGCTTATTTTAAGCTCGGTTGCGGTTACCAATATTTTAAATGGCATAGCCCATTATTTTGGCTTGCAGGTTTTCTCTTAACATTGATGCTCGCTAGGCTTTTGTGTAAAATGCAGCGCCTTTTAAGCTGTGCTTAATAACTTTAATACCCTGAGGTTTGCTTTGAATAAATGTACTTTGGATAGACGCTTTTCTGTGGCCCCCATGCTTGATTGGACTGATCGCCATTGTCGTACTTTTCATCGCAAAATGACTAAACATACTGTGCTTTATACTGAAATGATAACCACAGGGGCTATTTTATTTGGTCGAGGCGACTACTTACATTTTAATAAACACGAAGGCCCAGTTGCGCTGCAACTTGGTGGCTCTGATCCTAAAGCGCTTGCGCAATGTGCAAAACTTGCAGGTGAGCGTGGTTATGACGAAATAAATTTAAATGTAGGTTGCCCGTCAGACAGAGTTCAAAATGGCCGATTTGGCGCATGTTTAATGGCTGAACCTCAATTAGTTGCTGAGTGCGTAGCAGCAATGAAAAACGAAGTAAGCATTCCTGTTACCGTTAAAACGCGTATTGGTATTGATGAGCAAGATTCGTATGAGTTTTTATGTGCGCTTATTGAAGCGTCTCATAAAGTAGGGTGTGATGATTTTATTATTCATGCTCGTAAAGCATGGCTTAATGGTTTAAGCCCGAAAGAAAATCGTGAAGTTCCACCACTTGATTATCCACGTGTTTATCAACTTAAAAAAGATTATCCGCAGCTAGACTTAAGCCTAAATGGCGGTGTTAAAACAATTGAGCAGAGCCTAGAACATTTGCAACATATTGATGGTGTAATGATTGGGCGTGAGGCTTATAGTAACCCATTTATGCTCAATGACGTTGATGAAAAAATTTATGGTGATTCTGCAAACACGCAGTCACGCCACGACGTAGTGCGTTCAATGTATGACTACATTGAAGAAGAAATGCGTTTGGGTGCTAATTTTTGGCATATTGCACGTCACATGCTCGGTATTTTTCAGGGGCAGCCTGGTGCGCGAGGTTTTAGACGCCACCTTTCTGAAAGTGGTCACGGTAAGCAAGCTGATTTATCGGTAATGGATAAAGCATTAAGCTTTGTACCAGAATAAAACTAAGCTTTAAAAATTCTAAATTTAAGCCACTTTCGAGTGGCTTTTTTAATCCTAAAAATTAGTCAAAATCATAATTTATTGGCCAATTCCACTCTATGTTGTTCAGCTTAAAGTCACTAAAATTTAGAGTGTTTGTTATTTACCATTATGATTTTAAATGCTTTATTTTCTTTTTGATGAACTTGGCACAACTCTTGGAATCTTCTTGTTGAAATTAATTAAAAATCAACAGGAGAATACCATGGGAATATTTAACCGCGTAAATGATGTAATTCAATCAAACATTATCGCCATGCTTGATAAAGCAGAAGATCCAGAAAAACTTTTAAACCTAATGCTTACCGAGATGCAAGATGCATTGAATGAGTGTCGTAGTACAGCAGCCGCTTTATTGTGTGAAGAGAAAGTAATTAATCGCCAAATTGATACTAAAAAAACAGAATTAGCAGCTTGGCAAATGAAAGCAGAACGTGCGGTTGAGAAGGGCAGTGATGACCTTGCTAAATCAGCTTTACTTGAGAAGCAACGCGTTAACGAAAGCATTGAAAATAAGCAAACTCAACTAGAAACATTGCAAGAGTCTATTGCAAAAATTAAGTCTGATTGTGAGCGCTTGCAGCAAAAAATGGCTATGGCTAAAACTAAGCAAGCTCAGTTAATGCAACGCCATAATGTTGCTATTGCTAGAGGGCGAATCAGTACGCAACTACAAAGCGATAAAGTAGCTCATGCGTTGTCTCGTTTTGAACAAATAGAGCAGCGTGTTGAAGGTATTGAAGCTCAAGTAGAGGCTTATGAGCTGACTGATACAGCAAGTTCTACCAGTGCCCAAATTGAGTCGTTAGTTAAAAATGAAAAAATTGATGCTGAACTGGCTCGCTTAAAGGCGAACTTAAATACTAATTTAAAACACACTGCTTAGGAGATTGCTATGAACAGCTTTAATCGTCAACAAGGTTGGTATAAAGATACTCTGAATAAAAAAATATCGGGTGTTTGTAGTGGTTTAGCCCATAGATTGGACTTTCCGGTATGGGCAACACGCGTAGTTACTATTTTATTGTTTTTGAGTTTTCCGTTTGCAGTTGCACTTGGCTATTTTATAGCGCATTGCTGTCTTGAAAATAAAGAGTATTAATACCAACAGGCATAAATATTTGAACAATTTAACGAATTAAATCACCCTATAACGTTGTTAAAAATTTTAATTTAGAACAGCTAAGTATAAAAATTTTTGCCTAGTTATAGCGCAATTTTCTTATCGTTAAATAGACCTCATGTATAAGCCGGTTGGTATAAGGAGAATTACTATGAAAGCTTTGGCAGTATGTGTAATTATCTATTTATTACTGTTTACTGATTTAATAACGTTTGTGCAGATTGATTCTTGGCAGTTGCCGTTATGGATTGCTGACATTAGTTGGGCTGGGCTCGAGCTTGTAGGTGCTTTGGCCGCAATTATTGCTGTAGTTGCGGTAGTGGCTTTAATTACTATGGGATTAGTTGGTGCCGGTGTAGTGGCATTAGCAGGGACTGTTTTAGCGCTTTTATTCGGATCTATAATGATTGCATGGCCGTTACTATTTGTTGCAGTGTTGTGTTGGCTTGTTGCCGATAACAAAAAAGTAGCCTCTTAATCCTTAATTTGACTGACTATTATAGGTTAACTATGTTAAATTTAGCCTGTAATTTAAAGTTTTCATAAGGATAATAATGATGACGAAACTATGTTTTTCGATGGCTTCTGCATTAATATTTAGTTTTTTTTCGTCATCGTTGGCGGCGCACTCAGGACACGATCATGGTTCTGATGTGGCTGTGCTCGAAGTAACTAACGCGCAAGTTAGAGAGTTTTTACCTGGCAGTACTTCAACTGTAGGTTATTTAACCCTTATTAATCACAGTGGAGCCGCAGCAACTTTAACTAAGGCAACTATTGATGGCTTAGGGCGTGTTGAAATACACGAGCATTCACATGTAGACGGCATGATGAAAATGCAACAAGTTGAATCGGTTGAAATTAAGGCGCACGAAAGTGTCAGCTTTAAGCCTGGCGGTTATCATTTAATGGCATTTGAACCACAAGAGCTATTAAAAGTAGGACAAGAACGTAAACTCACACTATATTTTAGTGACGGTAATCGCTTATTTACTAATGCTCAAGTCGTGTCGCTTGAGGCGCAAGCTAAGCAGTCAAAACCATCTACTCAACACGCTCATCATTAGGAGTACACATGTCGCAACATAAAGGAAAAATAGCAGGAATAATTGTTTTACTGCTTATCATTTTTTACGCAATTGCTGTTTATTGGAGCACAGAACCTTCACGTTTTGACGTTGTTGCAAACGCGAAAGAGCAAGCGCAGCTTCGTAATGAAAAAATAGTAACGGGTTATGTAACTACTTCTACATTAATTACGGTAGCCAATACCTTACTAGATAAACCGGGTGGCTACTTATCAAATGATGTAATACCACCAAGTATTATTATGGATGATATGCCAGCGTGGGAATATGGCGCACTAGAAATGGTACGTGATTTATCGCTTTCTATGCGAAAAGATTTTAGCCGTTCTCAATCACAATCAACGGAACATGAAGCCCTTAAAAAGGCGCAGCCGCAGTTTAATATAAGCTCTGAGGCATGGGCATGGCCAAGTGCCGAAGGTGAGTACCAAAAAGGTATTGACTACTTAATGGTATATCGTGGACAAATTGCTAATGAGCATGAGCGCGATAGCCAATTTTACGCACGAGCAGATAACTTACGTAGTTGGCTTAAAGAAGCTGAGAAACGTTTAGGTAGCTTAAGCCAACGTTTAAGTGCCAGTGTAGGCCAAGAAAAAGTGAACACCGATTTAGCGGGTAATTCATCTAATAAACAAGCAACTCTTGCGCCACTGCAGCAGCAAGTAAGAACACCGTGGTTAGAAATTGACGATGTGTTTTACGAGTCGCGCGGTGCTACTTGGGCGTTACTGCATTTTTTACAAGCGATAGAGTATGACTTTAATGACGTGCTTGAAAAGAAAAATGCACGTGTAAGCTTACAACAAATCATACGTGAACTTGAGGCGACTCAAGAAACAGTATGGAGCCCACTTATTTTAAACGGCAATGGTTTTGGCTATGTGGCAAACCATTCTTTAGTTATGGCAAATTATATTTCTAGAGCCAATGCGGCTTTAATCGAACTCAGCGAACTACTAGCTCAAGGATAAAAAATGAAAAAGTATTGTTTAGCAGCAGCCCTTTCAATGGCATGTTTAGCACCAGCAGCGCAAGCTGACACTCTACTAGGTTTATACGTAGGTGTTGATGGGTGGAAGTCAGATAACGATGGTCAATTTTCTTATAAAAATAATGCATCTCAAGATTTTAATTTTGAAGATGAGACTTTTGTAAGTTACTACGCGGCACTTGAGCACCCTGTACCATTAGTTCCAAATATTAAATTAAAGTATACCGAGCTTGAGTTAAATGGTTCTGCGCTACTTACAGATACATTTAGCTTTAATGGCTCTGATTATGTTGTAGGCTCTACGGTAAATACTGTAAGTGATTTAACACACATCGATTACATTTTTTATTATGAGATTTTTGATAACGATTTAATCTCAATTGACTTAGGTTTAAATGCTAAGCAGTTTGATGGTGATATTGTTGTAAATGGTACTACTCAAAATGGTGGTACTAACTTTACCGAAACAAAAGACTTCTCTGGTTTTGTTCCTCTTGCATATGGCCGTGCCGAAGCAGGCTTACCATTTACTGGTTTAAGTGTATTTTTTGAAGGTAGCTTTTTGGCTATTGACGATAGCAAAGTACAAGATTACCAAGTAGGCGTAGCGTGGGAACTTATTGATAACCTAGCAGTAGATGTTGCTGTTAAAGCAGGTTACCGCTCTATGGTATTAGAACTTGATGATGTAGATGATATTACTACTGATATTGATGCATCAGGCCCATTTGCGGGTATTCAGGTTCACTTTTAATTAGTATTTTCTAATTAAACAAAGCGTGGCATATTATTTTATTGCGTGCCACGCTAAATCAAACTCTCCCTCCAGCGCATTATTAATTAACTGCTTATAAATTTTATTTACAGGAAAATTAATGAGTTTAGATAACTCATCACCTGTTTGCGTGAATTTATAATAGCTTAATACCAAATCACTGCTTTTTGCTTTTAACGTTACTTTTTGCGATAAAAATGAAAGGGTAAGTTCTTGCCCCGCTTTAAGCACTGCAGATTCAATTTCTTTTCTATACAGTAAATTAAGATCCATAAGTGTTAAAATATCAGGAAAACTAATACCTGTTTTTCCTAAATTTAGAGACACTTTATTGCCTTTTCGTAGCAAATCAAACAATGACGGTTTTTTGTAAAAGCCGAGTAAAATAAAGTGGCTGTCGTCTTTTTCGTTATAGCCTGAGAGCGATACACATTTTTGCAAAGAGTCAGCTTCTCGCTGTGTCATATGCTTTAACGTTTGCAGGCTTTTAATTGAAAACGTACCAGGGTTGAGTGTTTCTCCCGTTAAAATTTTGGCCCATAAAGTTTGCATTGACGCATTTGAAGTATCTTCGCACAGTGCGATAAAATGCTCTACCCAGTCAGCATCAGGTTGTTTAGTACTTGCTACATCGGGGCAAAACCCCATAGCCATTGCTAAAATTGACTCTATATTTTGTTGTTGTTTTATTAGTAGTAAATCTTGGCGCTTTTGGGCACGAGCTAAAACAGAGTTTTCACTGTTGATATGATAAAGCGGTTTAACTTGGCCTTTAGTATCGTAATTTTGTTCGGGGGTAGGCAGTATTCCGTTACTGCCTATTTTTGTTATAGGGTAACCAAGTAAGGATTCGATAATGTTAGCAAGGTTAATTCTCGCTTGTGCTGTCTTGACTGGCATGGCTGTGTATTGTCCTTTGTGAATGACTAAGCTGAGCAACAGTTTTAAGGTTATTTAACCCCATTGAAACTGTATTACGGAGCACATATTCGCTCAAAATTGCGGTGTAACCCGATATTAAAGGGGCGGTTGTTTGTCCGTTAATCTTACATATTAAAGTGACGGTACCGTTTTGCTCACTAAAATTAAAAGTCCCCCTAATAATATGCTCAGCATTTAAAAGTATATTAAAGCTGACCTTATTTTGATTCACCGAAGTTATGATCATTTCACCATACCCCCATTTTCCTTTCCAAGACTGATGAGCACCTAGGCCAGAGCTAGGTTCGCCCAAGGTAAAACGTATACTGGGGTCTACTTTTTCCCATGGAGACCATTTTTGCCATTGATTAAAGTCAGTAATAAGCGGTTTTACTGCGTCAATATTTGCATTGATTTCTATTGTTTTATTTACACTATAACTTTGAGGAAGTATTAGCCCTACCAGTACTAATACCAATAGCAATAACAGTACGCCTTTGATCAATATTTTTAATGGTTTAATAAGCACACCTTTTATTAGTTTTTTGAGTTGAAATACAACAACTTTTTATTAATCGACTATAGTATGAATTAGATTATAAACCAAAAATAATTTATAAATTGCTACCTAGGAGAGCGAATGTCGTCAGATCAAAACGATTTTTTATTTTTTGAACAAGACTATGAAGATGATGCAGTAATTGAGCCGACTAAGTTTTGGGATATTTTAATTGTTGATGACGAACCTGAGATCCACTCTGTAACAAAGTTAGCTTTGTCTGGGGTTGAGTTTTTGGGGGCAGGCTTGCGATTTCATGATGCCTATTCGGGAGCTGAAGCAATAGAGATTTTAGCTGAAAATAACGATATTTCAGTTATTTTTTTAGACGTTATTATGGAAACTGACGATGCTGGCTTGCAGGTTGTAAAAAGGGTGCGTGACGAATTAAATAATCAACATGTGAGAATTATTTTAAGAACAGGGCAAGCTGGTAATATACCAGAAGAAAAAGTAATACGTGAGTACGATATAAATGATTATAAAACTAAAACAGAACTCACTCGCTCTAAATTAGTAACATCGCTCATAACCGCTATTCGCTCTTACGAGCAGGTATGCCAGCTTGAATATCAAAGTGATGCAATGAACACGATTGTTTCTGCATCAAAGTCTATTTTAGGGCTTACTGATATTAAGCAACTATGCAAAGAAATCATCAAGCACATGAGTATTATTTTAAAGTGTTCACCTCGAGGGCTTGTGTGCAGCAAATTAGACGGCGATGACTTTATTCAAGTATTAGGTGGTTGTGGGCATTACGAAGACTACTTTGGTGAAAAATTAATTAATGTTGATAGCAAAGTATTTAAACAAGTTGAGTTGTGTTTTGATTTATCAAAGCATCAACATACAGACTCAAGTGCAACATTTGTATTAAAAAGTAAGCATAGAAAAGCGGCTTTATATATAGAATGTGACCATGTTCCTTTGCAAGCACAATTGCAGTTTGCTGAAATCTTCTTAACAAATGTGAGTGTTGCCCTCGATAATATAAGGCTGTTTGTAAAGTTAAGAGATGCAGCTTATAAAGATGTGCTTACAGGTATTTCAAATCGTACCAATTTTATTGAACGGGTAGAGCGTTATCAAAAGCCGCACGTGAATGATTATGTATTTGTACTACTTGATATAGTTAATTTTGCAGATATTAATAATGGCTTAGGGCAAGAGGTCGGCAATAAAGTATTAATTGGCATTGTGCAAAGGTTAAAAGAAAACTACCCAACAGCTAAGTTACTATCTCGTATTGGTGCTGATGTTTTTGGTTTTATTATTCGCCGTGATGAACTCGACTTAAAAAAATTGAATGAGCAGTTAGGTGTTCCATTTTGCGCAGAAGAGCATACATTGCCTATCGATTTTAGATTGGGTTTATGCCAACAGCAAGACTTTCAAAGTAGCGGGATTGATACACTTAAAGTTGCTTATATTGCACTTGACCAAGCTAAAAAAGCAAAGCATAAAGAAGGCGTTTATTACAATATCGACATGCAAGATAAAATGGCTTGGCGCATAGGAATTATTAGGCAATTACGCCATGATTTTGCTCGAAACAAGTTAGAGGTATGGTATCAACCTCAACTTTCATTAGATGACTTGTCTTTAATTGGGTGTGAGGCATTACTTAGGTGGCCCACCGGTAATGGATCATATATATCGCCAGCGGTATTTGTTCCACTTGCAGAAGATGCGGGCTTGATTGTTGATATAGGGCAGTGGGTTTTAGAGCAAGCTTGCCAACAACAAAAGCGCCTAGAAAATATGGGTACCGAAATTTGTATTGCGGTTAATGTGTCTGTTCCGCAGTTTAAAGTAAAAGGTTATGCTCAAAACGTTAAAAATACATTATTAAAATATGGTGTTAAGCCAAAAAACATAGAGTTAGAAGTCACAGAAAGCGTAGTAATGGATGAACTCGAAACTGTTATTAATACACTTAGAGAGCTTCAAGAGTTAGGGATTGAGGTTGCTATTGATGACTTTGGGACTGGCTTTTCATCGCTTAGTTATATACAAAGTTTACCCTTGGATAGGTTGAAAATAGATCGTGCATTTATTAAGGATCTGCCAAATGATGACACTGGCGCTATTGCTGCCTTAGTTATTTCTCTTGGTGCTAAGTTGGGTTTAAAAACGATTGCTGAAGGCGTTGAAACACAAGAACAAGCTCAGTTCTTAAAAAACTTAGGCTGTGATGAGGTACAAGGTTTTATGTATGCTAAACCCATGCCTGAGCATGAATTGATAGAATTTATAAATAAACGCTAAAAAAGATTAACTTATTATTTAAGCTAATGAACGATTTAGAATTTAAAGCGCGATATGCTTTGACTACTTTGTATATATAAAGAATTTAGTAGGGTATAATTCGCGCCTTTTGTTATTCTACGGCCACAATTATGAGCACACTCAAAGCTAAGCGCGCCTTATTTTCATACCCTAAATACTGGGCTGAATGTTATGGCACCGCGCCATTTTTACCAACTACACGTGAAGAAATGGATGCACTTGGCTGGGATAGTTGCGACATAATAATAATTAGTGGCGATGCGTATGTTGACCATCCTAGTTTTGGTATGGCTGTAATTGGCCGTGTACTTGAAGCGCAAGGCTTTAGAGTGGGGATTATTGCCCAACCGGCATGGGACTCTAAAGATGCATTTATGGAGCTCGGCAGACCGAATTTATTTTTTGGTGTAACAGCCGGCAACATGGATTCGATGATCAACCGCTATACAGCGGAAAAGCGCATGCGCCACGATGATGCTTACACGCCTAATAACGTTGGCGGTAAGCGCCCAGATCGCGCTGTAATGATTTACTCGCAAAAATGCCGTGAAGCATACAAAGGTATCCCAATTGTTATTGGCGGTATTGAAGCCAGCCTTCGCCGTATTGCTCATTACGACTATTGGCAGGAAAAAGTACGTCGTAGTATTTTATTTGATGCAAAAGCCGATATTTTAATTTACGGTAACGCAGAGCGCCCGCTAGTTGAAGTTGCACACCGTATTGCGGCGGGTGAAACGATGGATACGATTCAGGATATTCGCGGCACGGCTGTTATTCGAAAAGAGCCTCTACCTGGTTGGCGTGGCAGTGATTCTACCGCTATTGATAAAATTGGTAAAATCGACCCTATTCCAAACCCATATGGCGCGGATGATGTTGGCTGTAGTAAATCAGAATTTAAACAAGCGGGTATTGATTTAAAAGCAGAAGCGGCAAAACCAATCATGGTTCAGCCTGCACGTCCTAAGCCGTGGGAAAAAACCTATGTTAAGTTACCTGCTTATGAGCAAGTAAGTGTTAACAAACCTCTATACGCCCATGCCTCGCGCATTTTACACCAAGAAACAAACCCTGGTTGTGCAAGGGCGCTTTACCAACGACATGGCGATCGCTCTATTTGGGTAAACCCGCCAGCATATCCATTAGAAACACATGAAATGGATGCTGTATTTGGTTTGCCGTATCAGCGTATTCCTCACCCAAGTTATGGTGATGCTAAAATACCTGCTTACGATATGATTAAAACGTCAGTTAATATTATGCGTGGCTGTTTTGGTGGTTGTTCGTTTTGCTCAATTACAGAGCATGAAGGGCGCATTATTCAAAGTCGTTCGCAAGAATCTATTATTGAAGAAATTGAACAAATTAGAGATAAAGTTCCCGGCTTTACTGGTGTTATTTCTGATTTAGGTGGCCCAACGGCGAATATGTATAAGCTGCGCTGTACTAGTAAAAAGGCCGAGAGTACCTGTAGACGCTTATCATGTGTGTATCCAGATATTTGTAAACACATGGATACAGATCATACGCCAACAATAGATTTGTATAAAAAAGCACGTGAAGTTAAGGGTATTAAAAAGGTATTGATTGCTTCAGGTGTACGTTACGATTTAGCTGTACGCGACCCGCGTTACGTTAAAGAATTAGTAACGCACCATGTAGGCGGTTACTTAAAAATAGCGCCAGAGCATACAGAGGATGGTCCATTATCAAAAATGATGAAACCAGGTATGGGAGCGTACGATCAATTTAAAGAACTATTTGATAAGTACTCTAAAGAAGCTGGTAAAAAGCAGTATTTAATTCCTTACTTTATATCTGCTCACCCAGGTACAAAAGATGAAGACATGGTAAACATGGCTTTATGGCTTAAATCAAACGACTTTAAGCTTGATCAGGTACAAAATTTTTACCCATCACCTATGGCTAATGCGACGACTATTTACCATACAGAGATGAACTCTTTGCGTAATATAAAAAACAACTCAGAAGTTGTTCCTGTACCTAAAGGCGCACGCCAACGTAGATTACATAAAGCTATTTTACGCTACCACGATGCAGCTGGTTGGCCAATGATACGTGAAGCTCTACGTAAAATGGGTAAAGCTAATTTAATTGGTAAAGGGCCTAACTGTTTAGTGCCAGAAGAAGGGCGCGATGAAAAATCAGGTAAAGGTGGTAAAAAAGGTGGGCGTCCGGCACTAACGCGACATACTGGTTTTAGCCAATTTAAAAAGGCAAACACTAAGCCAAAAGTGGGCGCTAATCGTCAAAGCACACGTTAGTAATTTTATTCGCTAATAGATAAGGCTAATTGCGGTACGCGTTTTTTAGCTTTTGTATACGTAAATTAAGTCAGCTTTGCTCTTTATTATCTATATTATTGTAGGTGATAAAGAGTGAGGTTTTAGAGCCCCCCTCTCTTTAGATATCCTGTGCTAAGTTTAGCTTTTTTTTAAAGCATTGATGATAACCACAAACGCAATTTAAGTGACCATAACGGCTGAATGCCGGTGAGTCCTTGCGTCATTTTATTATCTTTTAAGATTATATAAGATGGCGTGACTTGTCCCTGCCAATCGGAAAATATCTCCCCGTGTTGATCGTTAACAGTACTGAAGCTGTAGCCTTGCTCATTTAAATAATCATGCAGCTCTTGATCAGAGCCTGATTTTATCGCGATGCTCACAACAGGGTATTTATTCTCGTTTGCGAGTTCGTTTATGGCAGGGGAGGTAATACTACAAATAGGACACCAAGTTCCCCAAAAATACACAAGCGTGGGTTTATCTTGGCTCATTGCTGCTAAATTAATGTTTTGCCCTTTATAGTCGATTAATTGTAATTGAGGATTTGCTGGCATGACAGGTTGCCGCCACCAATTGACGGCGGTATAAATGACGAAAAATATAGAGCCATATACCAGTAGACTTTTTAATATGGATACGCTTTTTTGTTTTAGCGTTTTTTTAGGTATGTCATTTTTATGTTTGGTATCCGTTGCCATAGCTACTGATTTACCCTAAGTATTTTTGCTGTAGTTTTTTACATTTAAAGCGTTTAATTTATATCAGCAACCATGTAGCAGTACCTAAAAAGGCGAATATACCAACAATATCAGTCACCGTGGTTAGCACCACACTCCCTGCAAGAGCAGGGTCTATATTCATTCTTTTAAGAATTATTGGAATACTTGCACCAGCAACACCTGCCACCACTAAGTTCATAAACATAGCGAAGGCGAGTACGCCACCAAGCATAAAGTCCCACTGCCATAGCGCAATAACACCCGCAATTAATAGTGACCACAAAATACCGTTTAGCGCGCCAATGGCCAGTTCTTTCATCATCAAGAAACGTTGGTTTGTTTGGTTAATATGACCTACTGCAATACCACGGATAACAAGCGTTAATGATTGGCTACCAGCAACACCACCCATAGAAGGGACAATACCGTTAAGCACAGCCAAAATAGGGAGCACATCTAAAGTGCCTTCAAAAAAGCTAGCTACAAAAGCAGCTGCAAGTGCGGTTAGTAAGTTAACTCCTAGCCAAACTGAGCGTTTTTTAGAGCTTTTTAGTACTGGCGCGAATGTATCCTCTTCATCATCAAGACCGGCTAGGCTTAATAAGCTATGCTCGGCATCTTCTCGGATTACATCAACGATGTCATCGATAGTAACACGACCGAGGAGTTGGTCGTTATCGTCCACCACTGGGGCCGATATCCAATTATGACGCTCAAATAATTGCGCTACTTCACTTTCATCCATTGAGATTGGGATAGACTCACAATCTTCATCCATTAAATCGCGGACAATTTTTTCTGGCGGATTAGTTAATAATGTACTCAGCGATAAAGCGCCTATAAAGCAGTTATGTTTATCAACAACATATAAATCATCTGTACCCTCTGGTAACTCACCACGCAGTCTAATATAACGAAGTACAACATCGAGTGTTACATCAGGGCGAATGGTCACCGTATCGGTGTTCATTAGCGCACCTGCTGAACGCTCTTGATATGACAGTGCTTGCGTGGCACGTTCACGGTCTTGAATGTCCATCGCGCTAACAACGTCTTTATAGACGGTATCTGGCAGGCTACGTAATACTTCACCTAAGTCATCGTGGCCCATGTCTTCAGTTGCGGCGGCAATGTGCTTAGGTTCCATTTGGGCAATAATGCCTAAACGAACATCTTCAGATAATTCTTCAAGAACATCACCCTGCACATCAGGATCGACCAATTGCCAAAGCAGTCGGCGAATTTTATGCGGTGATGATTCTAATAATAATGCGGTATCACAAGGAGCCGTTTTTGCGAGCATGCGCCTAACTTGAACAAATTGACCACTATTGAGTGACTTCGTCACCTGCTTTAGTTGCTGTAGTGGATAATCTTGTTCAAAAGCTTCTGGCATTGGCGTCCTTTATAAATTGTTATATTACTTTATGGGGGGAGGTGAGTTAACTGGCGTTACTAACCTATTTATTTTATATATCTGTTTTAATTGAAGCACTAGTAATGCGAATATTGTTTTTATAAAACAGATTATTCTTGTTCATTAAAGCGTTGTGCTATTAATTCTCCAACAGCGTGTAAAGCTTGCTCAGAATCAGGGCCTTTACAAACAACTTTAACTTCTTTTCCTTGGCTACTTTCAAGTAACATTAATGCAAGTACGCTATCGCCTGCTGCTTCTTTGTCATCTTGGAATAATGTGATTGTAGCATCAAATTGTACTGCTAATTGCGCAAGCACAGTAGCTGCTCTGGCGTGTAAGCCTAATTTGTTTTTTATTAAAAAGGTATCTTCACAATGCATAACTTACTCTACCTAAGCTGAACAGGTGATTATTCAGCTATATTATTTTTCTTGTTCGCGATGGCGAATTTTTACATTGGGATGTGTCATTGCAAAACTTTCACCGATAGTTTGCGCTAAATACACAGAGCGATGTTGCCCACCTGTACACCCAATAGCAATGGTTAAATAACTGCGGTTATTTCGTTCTAAATGCGGTAACCACGTTTGTACAAATGTTTGAATTTGCCATGTGAATTTTTGCACTATGCTGTGATTAGCTAAATAGTCTTTAACCGGTTGATCTAACCCATTTAAAGGCTTCAACTCTGGTTCCCAGTGTGGATTTGGTAAAAAGCGTGCATCAAATACGTAGTCTGCTTCTTTTGGTATACCGTGTTTAAAACCAAATGATTCAAATGTGACAATCAGTTGCTTATCTTTTTTACCTAAAATCTTTTCACGAATAGATTCAGCGAGTTGATGAACACTTAAATCAGTCGTATCTATCATAAAGTCGGCGCGAGTGGTTAATACATCAAGTAATTCTTTTTCTTTTTTGATGGCTAAATCAAGAGGCAACGAGTCTATTGATAGTGGGTGTAATCTGCGTGTTTCAGAAAAGCGTTTGATCAATGTCTGATCGTCACTATCTAAATAAAATAACGTAGGGTTTGCAAAGCCTGGTAAGTATTCAAGAATATCGTTAAATTCATCTTGTTCTTTAGGGATGTTGCGCACATCTATGCTAACAGCAATTTTATCGTAGCTATCAGACACACTGCGAACTAATGAAGGTAGTAGGTTTACTGGAATATTATCTACGCAATAATAACCTAAATCTTCTACAACGCGCAAAGCAACCGACTTTCCAGAACCGGAACGGCCGCTTATGATAATTAACTCCATTTAACACCCTTTATAAAACTATGATTGATCGACAATAACTTGGTAAAGCTCAGTATCAGATTTTGCACTGCGTAACTGTTTACAAAAATCTTTGTTGTTTAGTTTATCAGCAATGGTTGCTAGAGTCTTTAAGTGCTGCTGGTTATCGCCATCTGGTACGATGAGTGCGACAAAAATATCAACAGGGCGATTATCGATTGCATCAAAGTTTATTGGAGTTTCGCTAACGAGCACTAAAGCCAAAGGCTCTTCTGCACCGCTCATTCTTCCATGAGGAATAGCAATGCCACGTCCTATACCTGTACTACCTAATTTCTCTCTGCTCATTAAAGCATTAAGAATATCTTGTTGCGGTAAATACGGAAGTTTGTCGTGAGCAAGTTCGCTAATGAACTCTAAAATTCTTTTTTTGCTATTAAAAAGGACCGCAGCTTTGCTGCAGTCCTGGCATATAAGTGAACTTAATTTCATCATATTAGTGTCGAGCAAGCTTCTCTTTGTGTTTGATTACTTGGCGATCGAGCTTGTCGATCAACGAGTCAATAGCGGCATACATATCTTGATGTTCTGTAGAGGCAAATAGCTCAGCACCGCTTACGTGTATTGTGGCTTCTGCTTTTTGATTTAATTTTTCTACATCGAGAATGACATGAACATTATTAATATGATCAGAGTGTCTTTCAAGCTTCGCAAATTTAGTATTAATATAGTCTCTTAGTGAATCGGTTAATTCTACGTGACGACCAGTTAAGTTTAGTTGCATAAGCATTACCCTCTTAGTTTAGCGTCTTAAATCAGACTTTTACGCTGATTTGACGGTGGAATAGCAAGAGATTCGCGGTATTTTGCGATTGTACGTCTCGCTACTTTAATTCCTTGCTCAGCCAATATATCCGCTATTTTGCTATCACTCAATGGTTTTGCTGAGTTTTCTGCTGCGATTAATTTTCGGATAAGCGCACGTATTGCTGTAGATGAACATTCACCACCGTTTTCAGTACTTACATGGCTTGAGAAAAAATATTTAAGCTCAAATATACCACGGGGTGTATGCATGTACTTTTGAGTAGTTACGCGAGAAATTGTCGATTCGTGCATTTCTACCATTTCAGCAACATCATTTAAAACCATTGGTTTCATGGCTTCAGGGCCATGTTCAAAAAAGCCTTGTTGTTGCTTAACAATACAATTAGTAACTTTTAATAGCGTGTCGTTTCTACTTTCTAAGCTTTTAATAAACCATTTAGCTTCTTGTAAATGTGAGCGAATAAACTGGCTGTCGCCACTTGATTTTACAGTGCGAGACATTGCCGCGTATTGGCTATTAACACGAATTTTAGGCATGCTATCTGGGTTTAATTCGACAACCCAGCGGCCTTTAATTTTTTTAACTGACACATCAGGAATAACATACTCAGATTCTTCCCTTACAATAGTATCTGCAGGTTTTGGGTTGAGAGTATGTATTAGTGTCATTACTTCTTTAAGCTCTTCTTCTTTGAGCTTAGTTTTTTTCATTAATGTACGATAGTCGCGAGCTGCTAATAGATCAATATGCTCGGTTAAAATCATTTTCGTTTCATTAATATAAGGTGTTTCTTTATCAAATTGATTAAGCTGAATACACAAACACTCTTGTAAACTACGTGCAGCAATACCAACAGGATCAAACAGTTGGATGCGTTTTAATACCGCTTCAATTTCATCAAGTTCGACTTCGTTATCATCTTCGTTTTCTTGATTAAAGCTTTCTAAAATCTCTTCGCAGCTTAGTGTTAAAATACCTGAATCATCGACAGCTTCTACAATAGCAATAGCAATAGCTTCGTCTGTAGGGCTAAATGGCGTTAGTTGTAATTGCCACATTAAATACTCATGGAGCGTTTCAGTAGAGGCGCCTTGGTATATTGATTCGTCTTCAGGCATTGGACCTGATGAGGCTGCAGGAGCTGCACTCATGTACTCATCCCAACTGACATCCATAGCCATGTCGTCACTTAGCGTGTCTTTTGCAAGTGCTTCACCAGTATCTTGTTCGTATTCGCTCGGAGCATCATCAGCAGATGCGCTAACAGTTATGTCATCGGTATCAGCTTTTTGCTCGTTTTTACCAGCAGCGTCTTCGGAATAGTCTGCCTCTTCAACCTCTAATAGTGGATTACTGTCGAGAGCTTCTTGTATTTCTTGCTGGAGATCCAATGTACTGAGTTGCAACAAACGAATAGCTTGTTGCAACTGTGGAGTCATTGTAAGTTGCTGGCCCATGCGCAGCTGTAGTGATTGCCTCATGTATCTCTAACAATCCTTTTATGTTGTTATAATTAATACTAGCAGATGCTTAAAGACATGGCGTAAATGTTACAGCCTAAATTGCTCGCCTAAGTAAACATCGCGTACTGTTTTATCATTTAATACGTGTTCTGGAGTACCTGATGCAATCAGCTCCCCATGAGAAACAATGTAGGCTTTTTCACAAACATCAAGGGTCTCTCTTACGTTATGGTCGGTAATTAATACACCAATCCCACGATTTTTAAGATGTTCTATTATTTTCTTTATATCTAATACCGAAATAGGGTCAACACCGGCAAACGGTTCATCCAGTAATATAAATTTAGGATCTGCTGCCAGCGCTCGTGCTATTTCTACACGACGACGTTCTCCCCCCGATAATGCCATACCTTGGCTATCACGAATGTGTTGTATGCTAAATTCATCTAATAAGTTATTGAGCGTGTCTTCTCTGGCTTGTTTATTTAGTTCCTTGCGCGTTTCTAAAATGGCCATTAAGTTTTGATAAACAGTCAGCTTTCTAAAAATCGATGACTCTTGTGGTAAGTAGCCTATGCCTAATCTAGCACGACTATGCATAGGTAAAAGAGTAATATCGTTATCATCAATAGATATTTTACCTTTGTCGCTAGGAACAAGCCCTACAATCATATAAAAAGTCGTTGTTTTACCAGCACCGTTAGGGCCAAGTAAGCCAACTATACTGCCAGCTTGTACTTCAAGGCCGACGTTTTTTACAACTTCACGACCTTTATAGCTTTTTGCTAATAGTTCTGCTTTTAATGTGCTCATGGTTGACCTTTATCGCCTTTTTTACTTTTTTTAGTTTCGATCGGTACTAAAATTGTGTGAACGCGGTCAGTTGAGTTTTCATCTTTTTCGGCACTGATGAGTTGCTGCTCTATGTCGTAGGTAATGCTTTTAGCATTTATTTTTTGTCCGGCTTGCGATACTTGTGCATTACCAACAAGCGTTAAAAAACGCTTAGATACATCATAACGTACTTCGTCAGCACTGGCGCTCATAGTCGTGCCGTCTGATTGCTTTTCTTCAAAGTGCGCAGGGCTACCTGTGGCAATTAATAATTGTTTATTATCACCAAGTTCATCACGTTTGTGTACTTCGAGGCGATCGGCTGTAATGCGGCGATTACCGTGAATAATCTCAACGTTTTTCTCAAAAATACCCACATTAGCTTTCAATTGACCTTCTTGCTTGTCGGCACTTATTGAAATTTGATTGGCAGCAGGTTGCGTGTTTTGCTCTGCAGCACTACTATTAAACGCTAGTATAAGTGTAGGAATTATAAGTGATTTTAATATTTTATTGGTCATAATATATGGTTCGCGTATGGTTAATTAGTTTTATCACTTCGGTTTTCAAGTCGGCTTCTAGGCCTTTACCGGTGATTTTTAAATTGGGTCCAGTGATAATGACGGGTTGCTCCGAACGCATTGTTAATAACTTTATATCAACCTGAATATTATCAGCATTGATTTTGTCTATCATGGCGTTATCGGTTAAATTTTTGGCAACCACATTACCTTCTAAAATTAATTGTTTATCTTCATATAATGTTGCTTCGTCTGCATTTATTTGCCACGTTTGTTGCTCGTTATATAAAGTAAAAATGGGTTTTTCAAAAAACGTGAAACCTAATTGCTGGTATAGCTCCATTTTAGCCGCAGTGACTTTGTGGCTAATTTTACCTTGCTCATCATAGGCTGTCTGTTTGAGCTCAATAGCTATGTAATCAGGCTTAGCAACAACTTCAGGCTCAGCCTGAGGCACAATATTTGTTTGTGTAAAATAAGGGTACCAAAGCCAAACCATACAGCTAATGAATAAAACGCTTAGTATTATGCGCGCTGCATTCATGAACTAGTGCCTTGTGTAGTCAATGCTTTACCATTTTCAAGCATGAGCAAATCGGTGAGTTCTCTCACAGCGCCAAAACCACCAGGCATTTGCGTTACATAATGTGACAAACGCTTAATAAGAGGGTGGGCATCATTTACTGCAACGGCAAAGCCTACTAACTCCATAACAGGCATGTCAGGACCGTCATCACCAATATAAGCAATTTGTTCATCGCTAAGGTTGAGTTTATCTTTTAATTCTTGATAGGCAATGAGCTTATTTTCTTGGCCTTGATAAATATGCTGTACGGTTAAGCTGCTCATACGTTGTTGTACTATCTGTGAATGACGACCAGTAATAACAGCTACTTCAAAGCCACTGTTTATAAGTGCTTTAATGCCAAAACCATCTTTTGTATTAAATGCTTTTAGCTCTTCACCTTGATTGCCAAGGTAAATACGGCCATCAGAAAATACACCATCAATATCGCATATAAGTAGTTTTACTTTTTTAGCGCGTGCTTTTGCATCATCGCTCAGCGGTTGATAGAGTTCTTCAAATTGCATTTATAACACTCCTGCTTTTAATAGGTCTTGCATATTTAATGCGCCAATAGGTTGGTTTTTCTCATTGACGACGATTAGGCCATTTATACGTTTACGTTCCATAATATTGAGCGCTTCAGCGGCTAAAATATCTTGCGTAGCTGTAGTGCATGACTTAGTCATAACAACATCTATTTGTGTTGTATGAATATCAATTCTTTGTTCTAAAATGCGACGTAAGTCACCATCGGTAAATAACCCTACGAGTTGCTGATTTTCATCAACAATGGCTGTCATACCTAATCCTTTAGCTGACATTTCTATTAGAGCATCTTTAACTGTTTGTGAGACATCAATAATAGGTGTATTTGCGCCGCTGTGCATAACATCTTTTAAAGTAAGTAATAAGCGCTTGCCTAAACTACCACCTGGGTGAGATAGCGCGAAGTCATCAGCTGTAAAGCCGCGAGCTTCTAATAATGCAACTGCCATGGCATCGCCCATCGCAAGCGTTGCAGTGGTACTTGATGTAGGGGCTAGACCCAATGAACAAGCTTCTTTTTCTACTTTAATGCACACATGTACATTAGCAAGGGTTGCCATAGTTGATTGTGTATTGCCAGTCATCGCTATCATTTTGGCACCAAGTCGTTTTAAAACCGGAATGATATTTAAAACTTCGCTTGTTTCCCCTGAATTAGAAATAAGCATTACCACGTCATTTTTAGTGATCATACCTAAATCACCATGACTTGCTTCACCAGGGTGAACAAAAAACGCTGGGCTGCCAGTACTTGCAAGGGTTGCCGCTATTTTATTGCCAATATGGCCTGATTTTCCCATGCCAATAACAATAATACGGCCTTCACAGTCGTACATTAATTGGCACGCGTTATGAAAATTTTTATCTACATATTGTGCAATATCACTAAGTGCTTGGCGCTCAACATCTAAAACGCGAAGGCCTTGTTCAATAAAGTTTAGCGTTGCCATCATTTACCCTACTTGACTAAAAATATACCCTTGGTAACCCAAAAACGCTATTAGCAATAAGCCGCCTTCTACCCTATTGATACGCTGGGTGCCTCTAAAGTTCAATGACATAATAATAAGAGCAAGTGTTGCACCAATCATAATTAATATATCTCGGCTTACTAACGATGGATCAATTGCTGAAGGATTAATAATACCTGCTAGAGGTAATACAGCTAAAATATTAAATATGTTTGAGCCAACAATATTACCTAGTGCTAAATCATCTTCATTTTTAAGTACACCTGCAACCGAGGCGGCAAGTTCAGGCAAGCTAGTACCAATGGCAATAATTGTTAAACCAATGACTAAGTCGCTTAAGCCGAAGTATTTAGCAATATCAACAGCTGAGCCGATTAAAAAATGAGAACTAACCGGCAGGAGTATCATGCCAACAATTAACCAAAATACCGCTTTTTTAGTAGGTACATCGTTTGGTACATCGTCGCAGGCTTCTGAGACAAATGGGTCATCTTGGTTTTTTGCACGCATAGATACAATGATTAACCCACCGATGAATACGATAAAGCCAACTAAAAGCGCAACACCTTCACTAAATGAAAAGTAGTTATCTGAGAACACATACCAAGTAGCTAAAGATACGAGCATCACTAATGGCATTTCACGTTTTAACGTACTAGATGAAACTGAAAGAGGGCGAAATAGAGCAGTGATACCTAACACAAGTAAAATGTTTGTAATATTAGAGCCAACAGCATTGCCAACGGCTGTGTCGGTTTTGTTAGCTAAAGCGGCAGAGGCTGAAACCATCATTTCAGGGGCTGAAGAGCCCATGGCTACAACGGTCAAACCAACAATAAGTGTAGGTACACCAAAGTTTTTAGCAAGAGCCGCAGCCCCATAAACAAACCTATCGGCACTCCAAACAAGAGCTGCAAAACCAAGAATTAAAATAACAAACGAGGTAACCATTGTGTTAAGCCAGTTATACAAAATACGGATGGCGCGAATAGTAACAAAAGCCAAGATGAAAGTATAAATAAAAGAGTAAGGTCAACTAGGTAACAATGTTGCTTTTAAACAGCTAATTTAAAAATTTAAGCCGGGGTTAAGCTGTTTTGAGCGAGTCTTATAATCCTTTTCATGGGTGTATTACAAAATCTTACGAATTGTTTTTTCCATCTTTGACAAAAAAGCTTTAAAATAGGGGCACTAGTGAACATTTTTATGGAGAGCGACTTGTCGCAATCAATAGTAGAAGTCAAGGATGTTAGCTTTTCGAGAGGCAATAGAACCATATATAAAAATATGAGTTTTAGCGTTCCTAAAGGTAAAATTACTGCGATTATGGGGCCAAGCGGAATTGGCAAAACCACTATGTTGCGTTTAATTGGTGGTCAGCTTAAACCAGATTCAGGTGATATTTTATTTGAAGGTGGCAGCATTCCTAAAATGTCTCGTAAAGAGTTATACGAAGCACGTACTAAAATGAGTATGCTTTTTCAAAGTGGTGCGTTGTTTACTGATATGTCGGTATTTGACAATATCGCGTTTCCTATAAGAGAGCACACAAAGCTAAGTGAAGACCTGATTCGATTAGTTGTGTTAATGAAACTGCAAGCGGTTGGACTACGTGGCGCTAAAGATTTAATGCCATCTGAGTTATCCGGCGGTATGGCAAGGCGTGCTGCACTTGCACGCGCTATAGCACTTGATCCAGAGCTAATCATGTACGATGAACCATTTGCAGGGCAAGATCCTATTTCGATGGGCGTATTGGTTAAGCTAATTAAGTCGCTCAACGAAGTATTAGGTTTATCGTCTTTAATCGTGACGCACGATGTAACAGAGGTAATGAGTATTGCCGAACACGTTATAATTATCGCCGATCAAGGGGTAATTGGTTCTGGTACTCCAGATGAAATGCGTAATCATGAATCTCCTTTAGTTCAACAGTTTTTAAAAGGCTTGTCGGATGGTCCTGTACCATTTCATTTTCCGGCTCAGGCTTATGCAGACGAACTACTTGGAGAAAAAGCATAATGTTGGATTTATTTCAAAAGCTAGGACATAAAACGCTAGGACGCTTTGCGGCCCTTGGTCGTTCTGCTTATATGCTGTTTAGTGCATTAGCGCATGTTCCTAATTTTAAAAAAGGCACACCGTTACTTGTTCGCCAGCTTTATATGGTTGGTTCGCAATCGTTACTCATTATTATGGTGTCGGGTTTGTTTATCGGTATGGTGTTGGCTTTACAAGGTTACACCGTATTGGTTGGTTATGGCGCTGAGGATAGTTTAGGGCCGTTAGTGGCACTGAGCTTATTGCGAGAACTAGGCCCGGTTGTTACTGCATTATTATTTGCAGGACGCGCAGGTAGCGCTTTGACAGCTGAAATTGGCTTAATGAAAGCAACAGAGCAACTTTCATCACTTGAGATGATGGCAATCGATCCGCTAAAGCGTATTATTGCACCGCGCTTTTGGGCGGGTTTTATAAGCATGCCATTGCTTGCATTGATATTTTCAGCTGTAGCAATTATAGGCGCTCATTTAGTGGGGGTAGATTGGCTGGGGGTTGATACAGGTAGTTTTTGGTCAATCATGCAATCGCAAGTGTCGTTTCAGCAAGACATACTAAACGGTATTATTAAAAGCTTTGTATTTGCCATAGTGGTGACCTGGATTGCGCTTTATAAAGGATATGACTGTGTGCCGACCTCAGAAGGGATCAGCAAAGCAACCACCGAAACGGTTGTTCATTCGTCATTAGCAGTTTTAGGTTTTGACTTTATTTTGACAGCGGTAATGTTTACCAGCTAATAGGGTATAGATAATGAATTCACGGAAATTAGAAATTTTAGTTGGTTTTTTTGTAGCACTTGGCATTTTAGCTTTTGCGATGCTTGCACTTAAAGTTGCCAATTCAGGTATTAGTGGCTCTGGCGAAACATATACGCTTAATGCCAAGTTTGAAAACATCGGCTCGTTAAAAGCGCGTGCGCCAGTAAAAGTAGGTGGTGTTGTAATTGGCCGTGTTGAATCAATTTATGTTCACCCACAAGAGTTTTTACCAGTCGTTAATATGACCATTGACGCACAGTACTTATGTCGTTTTTCAGACACAAGCTCAATCTCTATTTTAACGTCGGGTATTTTAGGTGAGCAGTACTTAGGTATTCACCCTGTAATTTCTCCAGATTCTGCTAAGCAACGTTGTTTAGGCGAAACAGTGACAGAAAACAAGCAAGATGAAGCAATTGACGATTTATTTGGTGTGGAAAGTAAAGCACTAGGTGATGGCGATTCAATCACTGATACTAAGTCTGCCATTGTACTTGAAGAATTAATCGGGCAGTTTTTATTCAACCAAGGTAGTGAGTAATTATTATGTTGAAAAAGTTTTTAGCTATTGTAG
This sequence comes from Pseudoalteromonas sp. SG43-4, assembly GCF_014164325.1. Taxonomy (NCBI): domain Bacteria; kingdom Pseudomonadati; phylum Pseudomonadota; class Gammaproteobacteria; order Alteromonadales; family Pseudoalteromonadaceae; genus Pseudoalteromonas; species Pseudoalteromonas sp. SG43-4. The sequence goes on from NZ_JACJFB010000002.1 coordinate 293,510, forward strand.
CAATTGGCACAATGACGCTAACTCAAAGCGTAAGTGCAGCAGATGTGAAATTAGTCGATCCTAATAAAATGGTACGCCAAGTTGCCGATAATACATTTGCGCGCATTAAAAAAGATCAGCCATTAATTGTTAAAGATCAGGAATACCTTCGCGTAATAGTCGAAGAAGAATTAATGCCTTATATCGACTATAAATATGCAGCACTTCGTGTACTTGGCAGTGAAGTATCTAAAGTTCGTGCAATTACCGACGAGGCTGAAAAGGCCAAAGCAATTAAAGAAATTCAACGCTTTATTGGTGTATTTAGAGAGTACTTAGTTGCTACTTATGCAGGTGTATTTACTCAATACACAAACCAGAAAGTTGAGTTTGGTGCAGAGCAAGCGTTTAAAGGTAAAGACGTCGTTGTTGTTAAGACTAAAATTATTGAAGACGGTAAACCTGATATCAGAATCGATTTTAAAGTACGCGAAGACCGCGACGGTGAATGGCGCGCGTACGATATGATTGCCGAAGGTATTAGTTTACTGGATGCAAAGCAAAGCGAGCTGCAAGGTATTTTGCGTCAGCAAGGTATTGATAATGTAAGTAACCTTTTAGAGCAAAAGAGTCAGCTACCAGTTCAGTTTAGAGGCAGTAACTCGAATGACTAAATTGGCAATAAGCCAAGTTGATGGACAACATTTTGGAGTAAGCGGTGAGCTTACTCGAAATTCAATTGGCGATGAACAGCTTCTGAACAATAAGTTATTAACTAAGCATAAAATCATCTATTTCGACCTAAGTGGAGTATCAAGGGTTGACACAGCAGGCTTAGCTTGGTTAATTCACTCTTTTGCAGAATTAAAGCAGCAAGGCATTCGCCTTGAATTGCAAAACCTACCTGAGCAATTGCAAAATTTAATGCAATTGGGTCAGGTTACAACCCTATTTGAGTGAGAGTTATGGAAACTAGCCAAGTCGAAACATTATTACGCGAAGAACTTCAATTAGCTGAAGTACATGTAAAAGCCAATGGTAGTCATTATGAAGTTGTTGCAGTAGGCGAATGCTTTGACGGTTTAAGCCGAGTTAAAAAGCAGCAGCTAGTTTATGGTCCATTAATGAATACAATTTCAGATGGGACAATTCACGCAGTATCTATTCGTGCATTTACTCCTGTAGAGTGGAAGCGTGAACAAAAATTCATTTTACCGCAATAACTAGGGCCTCCTAATGGATCAATTTGTAATTCAAGGTGGCACTTCACTTGCTGGTGAAGTGACTATTTCGGGCGCTAAAAATGCCGCACTTCCTATCTTATTTGCTTCACTATTAGCTGATGGTAAAAGTATATTTACTAATGTACCGCGTCTTCGCGACATAGTGACCACTGAAGCCTTATTAAAAACTTTAGGTGCAGATGTTAATTGGCAGGGCGATACGCTAGTAATTGACGGTGCAACGGTTAATAAAACATTAGCGCCTTACGACTTAGTAAAGCAAATGCGCGCCTCTGTGCTTGCATTAGGCCCTCTAGTTGCACGTTTTGGTGAGGCTCAAGTGTCTTTACCTGGTGGGTGCGCTATTGGTGCTCGCCCTGTTGATATCCATATTCAAGGTTTGGAGCGCATGGGCGCACAAATAAACGTTGAAAATGGTTATATTAATGCCAAGGTTAATGGTCGCTTAAAAGGCGCTGAAATTTTTATGGAAATGGTAAGCGTAGGTGCTACCGAAAACCTATTAATGGCAGCGGCCCTCGCTGATGGTAAAACCATACTTGATAATGCGGCACGCGAGCCTGAAATAATTGATTTAGCTAACTGCCTAATTGCTATGGGCGCTAAAATCACAGGTGCAGGTACTAGCCGCATTGAAGTTGAAGGCGTTGAGCGTTTAGCTGGCTGTGAACACAGTATTTTACCTGACCGAATTGAAACTGGGACGTTTTTAGTCGCAGCAGCAATGGCTGGCGGTGAAGTACTTTGTAAAAATACAGACTTTCATTCTCTTGAGCCTGTGATTGAAAAGCTACGTGCTACGAATGCGCACCTAGAAGTACATAACGATAGTATTTATCTTGATATGCGCGGCCGAGAACTTAAAGCCGTGAATATTAAAACAGCTCCACACCCAGGTTTTCCTACGGATATGCAAGCTCAGTTTACAGCATTGAATGTAGTAGCAAATGGTAGTGCAACGATCACAGAAACGATTTTTGAAAACCGTTTTATGCATGTACCAGAGTTGCAGCGTATGGGCGCTAATATTCGTTTAGAAGGGCATACCGCAATTTGTGGTGAGACTGAAAGCTTAACGGGTGCGCAAGTGATGGCAACCGATTTACGCGCTTCAGCTAGCTTAATTTTAACGGGTATAGTGGCACAGGGTGAAACGGTTGTTGACCGTATTTATCACGTTGATAGAGGCTATCAGCGCATTGAAGATAAGCTAAGTGCGTTGGGTGCAAACATTAAACGTAGAAGTAGCTAAGTAGATAACTAGTTAAGCTATTTAAAAAAGGTCGGATACGCAAATTGCTATCCGACCTTTTTATTGACGATTGGTATTACTCTTTATTAGAGCTTTGTTTCAAGCTCAGCTACCACCACCATGATTTTTTCTATTTTGCCATCTCTGTATAGCTCAAATTCTATTTCTTTACCGGGCTCCGTATTACCTATTTTTTCAAGCACTTTTTGTGGGTTTGCTACCGAAAGCCCTGCAATTTTAATGACGATATCTTGCTCTTCAATACCCGCTTGCCATGCTGGCCCCAAAGGGTCTAAATTAGTAATGCGCATGCCGGTAACCGGCGTTAGGCTGTCGTTTACTTCTTTACCCGTACTATCTACTGCTGTGCCTTCAAAGCCTAAATAGCCGCGCACAACCCGACCGTGACGAATGAGTTTACCCATCACTTTTTTAGCAAGTGAGTAAGGAACCGCAAAAAATATTCCTTGAATATTCAAGTTCTCACGCGTTTTAAATTGTGCAGAAGTAATGCCGACTAAATCACCATTGGAGTTAACTAATGCGCCGCCGGAGTTGCCCACGTTAATAGCTGCATCCATTTGCAATAAGTTATTGTAAGGGCTATCTGTAATTTTTTGCTTACCCGTTGCACTAATAATGCCTTGAGTGATTGTTTGCCCTAAGTTAAGCGGGTTGCCTATAGCAAGTACAACATCGCCTACATTTGATACATAGCTATCGTTTACGGGAATCACCGGGAGGTGATCTGCATTGATTTTAAGTAAGGCTAAATCAGTAATGGTATCAAAACCAATGAGTTGCACATCAAAAAAGCGTCGGCCATCGGTTAAGATAACCATAATTTGGTCTGCATTATTAACAACATGATAGTTAGTAAGAATATAACCGTCTTGCGACATAATGACGCCAGAGCCTAGCTCTTGTACCGTGTTTTTTCTTTTATAACGAGGCTCTTTGGAAATGCTTTCTGAAAAAATAGTAACTACAGAAGGAGCTGCTCGTTTAACTGCATCAGAAAAACTCAGGTGACTCGCACTCATCGCGCTTGGAAGGGGAACATTAGGAAGTAAGGCGGCTCGCATATTAGGGCTGAAAAAAACCACTAAAAAAGCAATACTTAGACCTGCAAATAAAGGGGGAAGAATAAATTTTATTAATTTCAGCACAGTTTTCTTATTATGTAAGTGAGCAATCTCTTTATGATGACATAAAAAAAATAACAGCGGCAAGTGCCACTGTTATTTTTATTACATTAATAGTGCTATTTATTACTGAATTAAAATAAATATAGACTCACGACCACGTTGCACGCCAAGTACGATATTACCTTTGGTGTTTTCGATAATCTTATTCATATCACGAATAGTCTCTACTCGTTGACGATTCACTTGCATAATAATATCACCTTCTTCAAGGCCAACACGGGCAGAAGGTGAGCGAGGGTCTACAGACGTAACCTCAACACCTTTATTACTATTTTTTTGCACGTTTTCAAGTGTCGCGCCTTGGAACGCAGGATGCAGCTCTTCGCCAGTCGCTGTAACACCTGATGCACCATCAAGAGTTACTTTTACTGTTTTAATTTTACCATCGCGGTAAATACCAAGTTTTATTTCGCGGCCTTCACCTAGCGTAGCAATTTTGCTGCGTAGTTCATGGAAACCACTAATATCACCGCCATTAATGCTAACAATTACGTCACCTGCTTTTATACCTGCTTTACTTGCAGCAGTGTCGTCCATTACTTGCATTACATAAGCACCTTGTTTAACGTCAAGTTGCTGCGCTTTAGCAAGGCCTGCATCAAGTGGGCGGCCAGAAATACCCAGCGAACCTCGGCGTACTTCACCGTGTTCAACAATTTGATCAACTAAGTTTTTCATCATGTTTGATGGAATGGCAAAACCAATACCCACGTTACCGCCAGAAGCACCTAAAATAGCAGTGTTAATACCAATCAATTCACCGTTTAAGTTAACTAATGCACCACCAGAGTTGCCTTGGTTAATAGCAGCATCGGTTTGAATGAAATCTTCGTAGCCCTCAATATTTAAACCACTACGGCCAAGAGCACTAACAATACCAGATGTAACTGTGTGGCTAAGTCCAAATGGGTTACCAATAGCGACAGCAAAGTCGCCCACTCGTAAACTATCTGAATTTGCGAGTTTTATTTCAGTTAAGTCATCAGCGTCTATTTGTAAAAGAGCGATGTCTGATTCTGTATCAGTACCAATTTTAGTTGCTTCAAATTCACGGCCATCTTCGAGGGTTACTACCATTTTTTCGGCATCTTGGATTACGTGATTATTAGTGACTACATAACCCTCATCAGCATCAATAATTACCCCAGAGCCTAATCCACTAAATTGACGCTTTTGACTGCGAGGCTGTTGCTGTCCAAAAAAGTATTCAAGCGGATCTGCACGGCGGCGTACTTCTTTTGAGCCTGAAACTTGGATACTTACAACACCTGGAGATATTTTCTCTAGCATGGGGGCAAGAGTTGGTAGTTGTTGACCATTTACTGCAATTGGCATTTTTGCATAAGACGCTACTGGGCTCATTAACAAGCTTGTAGATAAAATAGCTGCGCTGATAAGTGATAATTTCATTTTCATAGTCAGGGGTAACTCCACTTAAGATAAAGCAAAACAAAAAGGGCTACTTTACAGCAGCCCTTTTCGGTTTATTAAGATAAAACAACAAAGCTGTTATATCTAAAGACTATGGGGTCAAAAAAAAGTTCATCAAGATGCTTTAGAATGTTCTGAAACTTTATTTTGACCAGCAAATAAACCTGATTCACCTGATACATAATCAGCTGGTTGTGCTGCGGCTGTAGAACGATCGCATTGACGCTCTTTTAATGAAGCCTGCAGTTGTTCTGTTGTTTCTTTTGAAAAGAATGGTTCAGCTGGTGCTTTATTTCTATCTTCTAGAAGAAGCTGGTTTGTTTCTTCAACGTGACTAAGCAGTTGATCATAGTTTTCTTTCATTTTATTTACGAGCTTACCAGTATTCGCTAAATGATCAGCTACATCTTGGCGATACTGCTCTAACGCATTTTCAGCTTGCTCTGCTTGCTCTTTTAATTCATCTTGTTTGAACTGTTTTTTAGTAACAAATGCGCCAATAAAAAATGCTACAACAGCAACAATAACAATCAAACCTACCCACATAACTGTGCCCATAAAAACTACCCCTTTGGGAAAATAACTAACGAATGCCGATTCAATTATAAATCATACTAAGTGTAATATACCCCGAGTTATGATGCGTGTTAATATGCTTTGCAAATTAAACTGTGTTTTAACTGTAAATAGATATGACTCCTTGGCAAACATACCAACAAGACTTAAAGCGAGATGACTTTGTACACGACGCAGCACAAGAAAATGCTGTGCGCCATTTACAACGTCTATACGATGACCTAACTCAGACAAAGCCAAAACAAAAAGGCTTTTTTGCTAAGCTATTTAGTAAAGAAGAACCTGCGCCTGTAAAAGGTTTGTACTTTTGGGGGGGAGTAGGGCGTGGTAAAACTTATTTAGTTGACACTTTTTACGAATCATTACCGGGCACACGTAAAATGCGTGTGCACTTTCATCGATTTATGCACCGAGTGCATAACGAGCTTAAAAAGCTAAATAATACGGCTAATCCATTAGAAAAAATTGCTGACACTTTTAAAGCAGAAACAGACATTATTTGCTTTGATGAGTTTTTTGTACAAGACATTACTGATGCCATGCTATTAGGTGGCTTAATGGAAGCGCTATTTGCACGGGGCATAGTACTTGTAGCAACCTCTAATATAGTGCCTGATGAACTTTACAGAAATGGCTTACAGCGAGCGCGTTTTATGCCAGCAATTGAGCTTGTTAAAAAAAATACCGAGATAGTTAATGTAGATTCAGGTATTGATTACCGATTACGTACTTTAGAGCAAGCTGAAATTTTTCATAGTCCGTTAGATGAAGATGCGGATAAGAACCTATTTGAGTACTTCGATAAGTTATCGCCAGAGCCTGGGCAATTAGATGAGCCGATAGAAATAGAAGGGCGAAAAATCAAAACGCGTAAAGTAGCTAAATGCGTTGTGATGTTTGAGTTTAGTGAATTGTGCGAAACAGCACGTAGCCAGGTCGATTACATGGAGATTAGCCGCTTATACAATACGGTGATTATTTCTAACGTAAAACAGCTAGGGCAAACTAATGATGATGCTGCTAGACGCTTTATTGCTTTAGTGGATGAATTTTATGAGCGCCATGTAACTTTAATTATATCGGCTGAAAAACCTATTACCGAACTTTATACCCAAGGTAATTTAAACTTTGAATTTAAGCGTTGTATTAGTCGTTTACAAGAAATGCAATCCTTAGAATATTTAGCTAGAGAGCATTTAGTTTAAATAAGTAAGTAAGTAAATGTGTAATAGGGCAACTATAAAAAAGAGGTACATATATAGTACTTCTTATTTCTGAAATTTCTTGTGGAAAAAACAACCGGCGAGTAGCAATGTGTTTTAAGTGCTGGTATACTCCCGCGTCTGCCACGTTGCGTTCTATGTCCTCATATAGTCTAGCCACTTGTGAGCGGCGCAAAAGTCTAAAACTCGAAGGGGTTATAGCAAACTTAGAGCAGTAGTTAATATTAACTACTTGTGGTTTTAATTGAAAAACATTGGATTTTTATAAATGAAAACGTTTGTTGCTAAACCAGAAACAGTAAAACGTGACTGGTACGTAGTTGACGCTGAAGGTAAAACTTTAGGTCGCATCGCTACTGAAATCGCTCACCGCCTACGCGGTAAGCATAAAGCTGAATACACTCCTCACGTAGATACTGGTGATTACATCATCGTTATCAACGCTGAAAAAGTTACTGTAACTGGTAACAAATTCAAAGATAAAGTGTACTACGCTCACTCTGGTTTTCCAGGTGGCCTTAAGTCTACTACTTTTGATAAACTTCAAGCTGCAAAGCCTGAAATGATCATCGAGAAAGCTGTAAAAGGCATGTTGCCACGTGGTCCTTTAGGCCGCGCTATGTACCGTAAACTTAAAGTTTACGCAGGTACTGAGCATAACCATGCTGCACAACAGCCTCAGGTTCTAGACATTTAAGGAGCACCATCATGGCAAATCAATACTACGGTACAGGTCGTCGTAAAAGTTCAAGTGCTCGCGTATTCTTACGCCCAGGCACTGGTAACATCGTAATCAACAAACGCTCTCTAGAAGAGTATTTTGGTCGCGAAACAGCACGCATGGTTGTTCATCAAGCTCTTGAGCTAGTTGATATGACTGAAAAATTTGACCTTTACATCACCGTTTCTGGTGGTGGTACAACTGGTCAAGCTGGTGCTATCCGTCACGGTATCACTCGTGCACTTATGGAGTTTGACGAGTCACTACGTCCACAACTTCGTAAAGCAGGTTTTGTTACACGTGATGCACGTAAAGTTGAACGTAAGAAAGTGGGTCTTAAGAAAGCGCGTAAGCGTCCACAGTTCTCAAAACGTTAATCTATACGTTATCAAGAATTCAAAAACCCAGCTTATGCTGGGTTTTTTGTTTTCAAATCAAAAAGTTTACATTTGCTACTTAATTTAAATTTGTTTATAGCGGTCGCCATACTTGGTATTGCTGTAATTAATGATGATCAAATTTATTAATAACTGCGTATTAATCGAACGAAAGTTAAAAAACACTCAGATAGCTGCAAAAAAGTTAAATAATTATCGTAATTAGTTTAAATCCATCAGTTAATTGGTGGAATTTTTTGCTACAATTGGCGTGGAAGTAAAATGAGTGAGTTTAACGACACTATGTACAGTTTTTACTGTTTCCTCTTAGTGGTGTTGATCTCGGTCAGTATATTGTTTTTACAGAAGCGTTATTATAGTCGTTCGGCTTTATTCTCGAGCTAGCTTAATCAAATTTTTGATCAAGTCAGGTTTATTCGAGCATGGGGCTTTGAATAACCTTGTTTTAATCAAGGGTTTTAATTATGATCGCTTCTATTTTAAAAATTTCGAATAATTAACCTGCTGTAACTGATGTTCTCAATATAGCAAGTGTTGAGAATCATAGTGGAGATAAGTGGATGAGCAATGCGCCTGTAGACAATGGCCGACGTCGCTTTTTAACCATAGCTACCTCTGTTGTAGGTGGTGTTGGTGCGGCTGGGGCTGCTGTTCCTTTTATTGCGTCTTGGAATCCAAGTGAGCGAGCTAAATCTGCGGGTGCGCCTGTAGAAGTAGATATCAGCAAACTTGAGCCTGGACAATTAATACGTGTCGAGTGGCGTGGTAAACCTGTATGGGTTGTATCACGTACCCCAAAAATGCTTGAGCAGATGAAAGAACATGAAGGTCAACTTCGTGATCCGCAATCGCAAGAGCCACAACAATTAGAATCATCAACAAATGATTACCGTTCATTACGTCCAGAAATATTTTTGGCTGTAGGTATTTGTACGCATTTAGGATGTTCACCAGGCTTTTTACAAGGTAATTTTGGTGAGAAAGTAGAAGGGACTGATGACGGTTTCTACTGCCCGTGCCACGGTTCTAAATTTGATATGGCTGGTCGAGTATTTCAATCGGTACCTGCACCATTAAACTTAGAAATACCACCTTATACTTTTCTAGATGACACCACTATTTTAGTGGGCGAAGAAAGAGGGGTAGCCTAATGTTTGGTAAGATTATTGGTTGGATAGACGACCGAATCCCAATGACACGTGTTTGGAACATGCACATTGCACAGTATCCAGCACCTAAAAACTTTAACTTCTGGTACTTTTTTGGCTCACTAGCCATGTTAGTACTAGTAAACCAAATCCTAACAGGTATTTGGTTAACGATGAACTTTGTTCCGTCTGCTGAAGGTGCTTTTGCCTCGGTAGAGTACATCATGCGTGATGTAGAATATGGCTGGTTACTACGTTACTTGCACTCAACAGGTGCATCAGCGTTTTTCATCGTTGTATATATGCATATGTTCCGTGGCATGATCTACGGTTCTTACCAAAAACCGCGTGAATTACTGTGGTTATTTGGTATGTTCATTTTCTTAGCGCTAATGGCTGAAGCATTCATGGGATACTTATTACCATGGGGCCAAATGTCGTTCTGGGGCGCACAAGTAATCATTTCATTATTCGGTGCTATTCCGGTTATTGGTGATGACTTAACACTTTGGATCCGTGGTGACTACGTAATATCAGGTGCAACGCTTAATCGCTTCTTTGCATTACATGTAATTGCACTACCACTGGTTATTGTAATCTTAGTTTTCTTACACATTGTTGCTCTACACGAAGTGGGTTCAAATAACCCTGAAGGTATTGAGATTAAACGTAAGAAAGGCTCAGTAGCTGAAGAAGATAAGCCTAAATTTAAATTCCACGAGTATTACACTAACAAAAAAGACATTGTTGATGCGATACCGTTCCACCCTTACTACACAGTTAAAGATATTGTGGGTGTGGTTGGTTTCTTAATACTGTTTTGTTGGGTTGTGTTCTTTATGCCGGCGATGAATGGCTTCTTTTTAGAAGGTCCAAACTTCGAGGCAGCTAACCCACTTAAAACACCTGAGCATATTTTCCCGGTTTGGTACTTTACGCCATTCTATGCAATCTTACGTGCAATCCCTGATAAGTTAATCGGTGTTGCGGCGATGGGTGCATCGATTGTAGTACTTGCATTACTACCTTGGATAGACCGTGGTAGAGTTAAATCGGTTCGTTACCGTTGTGGTTTCCATAAATGGAACATTGCAGGCTTTGTTGTAACTTTCGTTCTTCTTGGTTGGGTGGGTGCAACTCCACAAACTGATATGAAAACGATTATTTCTCAAATCTGTACTGTGACTTACTTTATGTTCTTCGTACTGTTGTTTGTATACAGTAAGAACGAAAAAACTAAGCCATTGCCAGAGAGGTTAACGAAATGATGAAGAAGCTTATTATTGGTTTATTTGCTTTATCAGTAAACTTGTTGCCTAACATGGTTATGGCAGCAGGTCCGTCGGTTCCTTTAATGGAAGCGAATAACGACCTTACTGATCAACCATCTTTACAACGCGGTGCAAAGTTGTTCATGAACTACTGTCTTGGTTGTCACCAAATGCAGTATCAACGTTATGAGCGTACTTTTCGTGATATCGGTATCCCAACAGAAGTTGGTTTAGAGCAGTTAATTTTTGACGGCTCTAAAGTCGGTAGCCATATCACAAACGCAATTACAAAAGACGATGCAGCAAAATGGTTTGGTGCGGCTCCGCCGGATTTAACTCTTATTGCACGTGTAAAATCACCAGATTATATTTACACGTACCTAAAATCGTTTTATAAAGATGAATCTCGCCCGTTTGGAGTTAACAATATTGTTTTTCCATCGGTAGGTATGCCTCATGTTCTTCAAGAACTACAAGGTTTACCAACGCCTATCACTAAAGAAGTAGAAGAACATGGCCACACTGTGACCAAAGTTATTGCTACTGAAACTGATGGTACGGGTGAATTAAGCGTAGATGAATACGACCAAGCGGCTCGTGATTTAACAAACTTCCTTGAGTACGTGGGTGAACCTTCACGTCTTGAATCGGAAGCGCTAGGTATTAAGGTAATAGGATTCTTAATAATTCTATTTATCTTGGCATTTATGCTTAAGAAAGAATACTGGAGAGATGTTCATTAAGTTGAACATTTTTAAAGGTAATTTTGCAATAGGGGCTTAAGCCCCTTTTGCTGTTTTAGTTATTTAATGGAGGTATAGGCATGGCCGTAGCTGCCAATAAGCGCCCTGTAATGACCCTTTTTTCTGGTGCTAACTGTATGTATAGCCACCAAGTACGTATTGTACTTGCGGAAAAAGGTGTAAGTGTAGATATTCATTTGGCTGAAAAAGATAACTTGCCAGAAGCACTTCACGAAATTAACCCTTACGGCACAGTGCCAACACTGATTGACCGTGAGCTTGGTTTATACCAGGCAAACATCATCATGGAATACCTTGATGAGCGTTTTCCTCATCCTCCACTAATGCCTGTTTACCCGGTAATGCGTGGTCGTAGCCGCTTAATGATGCATCGTATTGATACTGACTGGTACAGCCTAGCTGACAAAATCAGTAACAACACGTCAGATGCTGCTCAAGCTCGTAAAGAGCTAACAGAAGCATTACTTGCTGTAGCACCTATTTTTAGCGAAGCACCTTACTTTATGAGTGAAGAGTTTAGCTTAGTAGATTGTTATTTAGCTCCACTATTATGGCGTTTACCAGAGTTTGGTATTGAGCTTAATGGTGCAGGTTCTAAAGAGCTTAAAGAGTACATGATCCGTTTATTTGAACGTGAGTCATTCCAAGCCTCTTTAACTGAAGCTGAGCGTGAGATCCGTTTATAATGACGCCTAATCGTCCTTATTTATTACGTGCTTTTTTTGATTGGATAGTCGATAACGAGTGTACACCGCATTTAGTGGTAGACGCTGGGTTTGCAAATGTACAAGTGCCAACACAGTTTGTTCAAGACGGACAAATTGTTTTAAACATAAGTCCATCAGCGGTCACACAGTTTTCGTTAGACTTAACCCAACTTAGCTTCAATGCGCGCTTTGGTGGTCAGCCAATGCAAGTGTATGTGCCTCTAGGTGCTGTGCTTGCAATATACGCGCGTGAAAATGGCGAAGGAACAGTCTTTACTGCAGATGAGTTTTTAGAGGACGAAGACGATTTTGTGCCTGAGCTTGAAAGTGTTGATTCATCAGCTGAATTTATTGATGAAACACCACCAGAAAAGCCACAGAAGAAAAAAGGCTCTCATTTACGCGTTATTAAATAATAAGTAAATGCAAAAAAAACCGCTTAATAAGCGGTTTTTTTATGTCTGTATTTTACTTTACATATATTCGAATACTTTAATTACACGCTCTACGCCAGATACATTTCGGGCAATGTTTACAGCTTGAGTAGACTCAGAGTCAGATACTAAACCCATTAAAAATACTTCAGCGTTTTCAGTAACTACTTTAATGTTATTACTGCTAATGTCTTTTGCTGTTAGTAGCTGAGCTTTTACTTTAGAAGTTAACCAAGAGTCATGCGTTTGTGTAGTAATGCCAATATTTGAGCCAATACGAATTTGGTTATGTATCTTACGAATACCTGAAACGCCCTCAATGGTACGCTGTGCTTCGTTTCTCATTTCTTCATTAGATACTTGGCCTACAAGTAAAACAATACCGTTAACGCTTACAGCGCTTATATTGGCAAACTTTTCAAGGCGTTCTACTTCGCTAAGTGCAATACTGGCTTTTATTTCAATATTGTTATCGTCAATTTGAGAGCCAATGGTACGGCGATCGTTCGCTGCAGTTACTGCACTGGCTGTACCTGCAACAACAGCAGCTGCGCAACCTTGTAGTAATACAACAGTACCTAAAACAATAAGAGAGCGTTTAAACATAATTTTCATCCTGAGGGAAAAGCGTTAAATCAACAAGTTCGCTTAAACAATGTAAGTTAACTAAATGGGATTCGATAATGCGGCTAGGGCGTTTAGATGGGGATCTAATTTCAACATCGTTAGGGCCAAGTAGGCCAACCAACTCGCCACCATCATCACCAACCATAACTATGACCTTCATATCTTTAGTTAGTGCAGCTTCAACGGCAGAAATAACATGTTTTTCGTTACCGTTAATAGCCAGTACAAGCAATAAATCACCTTGCTGAGCAAAAGCGCGGACTTGGCGAGCAAATGTATCGTGATCGTCTACCTGAGTACTTTGTCCAAGGTTAACGTTTTCTTGCGATAGAGCAATTGCGGGTAAACAAGGACGCTCGGTTTCATAGTGATTAACCAATACTCCCGCCATGTGCTGGGCGAGCATGTGGCAATTTGCAGTACCGCAGCAAATGAGTTTATTTCCGTTGATCAGACTTTGTGCAATAGTAAATGCAGCTGACTCAAGCGCACTAGGTAGCACTTCACCAGCAGCGATTTGAACTTGAATGCTTTCTGTAAAAATTTCTTTAATTGTGTCTTGCATAGCCTACCAATAATTTATCTTTGTATTTGCGTTTAAAATACATTTTTAAGCCAATTAATATTAGGAGATGCTTCTCCTGTAATGGCTACATAATCAATTCTTAGTGCTTGGTTAGTTAAATTTTTAGCTGCTAAGTAATGATAAATACTACGTTTTAATCGAGCTTGTTTTTGTGGGCTAAGTGCATAGTTGGCACCGCCACGGGCATTATTTTTGCGAAACTTGACCTCAATGAATACAAGGGTGTCGCCTTCTTTCATAATGACATCAAGCTCGCCAAAGGGGCAGTAATAATTACGTTCAATGGGTGTTAAGCCCTGAGTAACTAAGTATTTTTGCGCTTCAAGCTCATAATACAGGCCTTTTTCGCGACTATTGTGCCACAGCTCTTTAAACCACGACATGCCGCCCCCTTAACTTAATAAAGTTTAATTTATAGTTTGTATATCACCCGCTGATTGCATAAACAATGGTACCGGGCGTTGTGTTTCTAATTGCACAGGCTTAATGCGACGGTTTGTATATTGAGCCCAGTCGAGCATACGTTCTATATGGCCGCTGGTATTAACAGATAACTTACCGCTTAAGCCACTATATTGATTGCCTGGCATTACGCTTAACTGTCTAATGTCATGTAATATTGATACTGCATCGTATGCCATTGCAAATAAGCGTTGGCTAATATCAATTTGCTCTGGCCATAGAGAGTTGTACTGTTGGCGTAAATTATGTTGTTTAATTTGTGAATCAAGCATCCACGGTAATTCAGTGAAGTATAGGCCGTCTAAGTCGCCTTTGTCTGTACTGTCAATTTGTTTACTATGACTTTTAGAGCTTGCATAAAGTGGAATGCGATCAGCAAATGTACTGACGTTTACATCAAGGTAAGGTTTAATTAAGCGAGTTTCTATTGCATCACCCAAAATATAAATAACGTCTATATCACTGCGTGAACGCGTTTCGTTTTCTACTTCTTGCTTAAATAATGCTTTAACTGTTTGTATGCGATCTTTTGACTTATCAACTTCTAATAAGCTGGTAATTGTGTTCGGCATATCTTTTTTATCGTTATAAAAACCGATTTGTGGCTTGGTTTCGCTGTAGCGTTGCCACTGTAGGTTAAAATAATCAACTAAACGTTGGCCATTTGCATTATTTGGCGCAAGCAGCATAGGCTTTTGATAGCCCTTAGTTAAAAAGTGTTCCAGAGCTTGTTGTACTTCGTGCTCAGGGTTCAATGCAAAGTAATAATGCTGAAGCGAAATTCGCTCACCATCAAAGGTGTTTAAATGCAGTACCGGAGTATCAATAAGAGTTTGTGCATTGGCTAGTTTATCAATATTTGCTTTAAGTAGAGGACCAATTACAAAATCAGGCTTTATTTCTTCAAGTTGCGCTGCAATTTCTTCTGTACTTAAGTTTTCATCAATAAAAATAGTGTCGTTGATAGTTTGCGTATCAAGTGCAGCTAACACACCGGCTTTAAGCGCATCACCTAAGCGTTCGTTAGGGCCTGATTGTGGAAACAACACAACTAAACGCTCTATATTAATAGGGGCGAGCTCAGTAAGCATTTCGTCTTGTTCAGGTAATACAGAAAAAGCCGGATGCCCAATATAGCGCCTGCGCCAATTATTAATTGCTTGGTCTAGCTCCACGCCGCTACTTGCATATACTTGATAGTATAGACCAAGGTTTACCCAGCCTTGCTGGATAACCGAACCACGGTTAAAACGTTCAAGCGCATATGAAGAGAGCTGTTTTAAGTTATCCCACAAATTTTGATTGAGCTGAGGGATTTCTATATTGTTTTTTGTGGCTGTTTCAGAAGCTCTAAAGAAATAGGGGGCAGCTTTTTTAGGAAAGTTTTGCGATGCATAAATACTGGCTGTTAAAAACTGATGCCATGCAAAATGCTCAGGTTGAGTCAGTTGTCCGTCTAGCGATTGCAAAATCACCAAAGCTTGATCATTCTTATTCTGTTGTTTTTGTGCAAATGCAATATAAAGACGGTTTTGGATTTGATCAACACTTGCGGTTAATTCAAGCTCATTACCAATTTTCTCTAACAAAGGCCAATTTTGCTCACTAATTGCAGCATCACGGGCGCTATACAATAACTGTATTTTATCGGCACCTTGGCGGTTTTGCGCCAATTGATAGATAGATTGCGCACTGGTTGCCTGATTTTGCAGTGCATTAGTGCGGTTACTTACGTTATCGCTGTTTTTAGTTGGTTTTTCGGTTGTGCTACACGCCGATAACCCTGACAATATAATTAATAGACTAACTAGTTTAAGTCGCACAATGATTTCCCAATACGTTAACGCGATTTGCTTATATTACTGACTGACGCAGGAGACCTCAATGTTAAATGAGGAGAATTCACAGAAAATTGGCACTCTTTACATTGTTGCCACCCCAATTGGCAATTATGACGACTTAAGTCACCGTGCCATTGCGACATTATCGCAAGTTGACTTAATAGCTGCTGAAGACACTCGCCATACCGGCAAGCTACTTAGCCACTTTGGAATTAAGGCAAAAACGTTTGCATTACACGACCACAACGAAAAGCAAAAAGCACAACAAATTATTGATCAACTTAATCAAGGTTTAAATATTGCTTTAGTATCTGACGCTGGTACGCCACTAATTAGTGATCCAGGCTACGCGGTTGTAAATCTATGTCGTGAACAAGGCGCTCATGTTACACCTGTTCCAGGTGCATGTGCTGCAATTACAGCCGTATGTTGTTCAGGCTTACCAACCGATCGTTTTCAGTTTATTGGTTTTACGCCAGCTAAAAGCAAAGCTCGCCAAGACTTTTTTACCGAAGCTGTTAACTCAGGTATTACCAGCATAATGTACGAAAGTACGCACCGTATTATGGCAAGCCTTGATGATTTAGCACTAGCTCTTGGTGATGAGCAGCAAGTTGTGTTTGCTAAAGAGCTAACCAAAACCTTTGAAACATTTTTTAATGGTAGTGTAAGTGAGCTTAAACAGTTTTTAACAGATGATCCCACTAAGCAACGCGGCGAAATTGTATTAATGTTGCCGGGCAAACCAAAACTAGTAGACGATGTTCCACCAGAAGCGCGCAAAATGCTGGCACTGCTTGAGAGTGAAATGCCAATGAAAAAAGCCTGTGGCGTTGTTGCTGAATACTTTGGAATGAAGAAAAACGCTTTATACAAAACAATTATTGAAGAAAAAGAGTAAATTTTACTGCGCTTGGTATTAGCCTCATGTATACTGCGCGCCGAGTCAGCCAAGATGATCGCTGCCTGTGACGAAAATGATCAGGGGGAGGAAAGTCCGGGCTCCATAGGGCAGAGTGCCAGCTAACGGCTGGGGGGCGTGAGCCCACGACAAGTGCAGCAGAGAGGAGACCGCCAATCTCGATTGGTAAGGGTGAAAGGGTGCGGTAAGAGCGCACCGGGCCGCTAGTAATAGTCGGTTGCAAGGTAAACTCCACTCGGAGCAAGACCAAATAGGGTTCTATCATTTTAAATAATGAACGCGTGGCCCACGTGAGAACCGGGTAGGTTGCTTGAGCCATAGAGCGATTTATGGCCTAGACGAATGATTATCACTTTCTTCGGAAAGGACAAAACCCGGCTTACCGGCTGACTCAAACTCAAGCGTAAGCATCTGATTTATTAGATGCTTACGCTTGAACCACTAATCTCATGGCACAAAATTTCAAAAGTGTGCCAAATAGTGTGCCAAATAAACTCAATACGTTACTTACACATAGGTAACTTAATGAGACATATCAAACTCCCCGAACACCTTATACTCCGAAAAGAGCGTTACTATTTTCGTTATGTTTTCCCCCGTAAATTTATCGGCTCCGATATACGTATTTCACTTAAAACCAAACACCTTCATCATGCTTTAAACTTTCTAGAATTAATCAAACCCGAATTAGATAAACTAAAAATACTTGCGAGTGATCGACACAATATAGATACTGAAACTTTAATCACTCAAGCAAAACGTATCTTAATTCATATGAAGCAAAAACTTACCCATGAGCTAAGCAAAAAAATAATAGCAAAAGAAGAACAACGTTATGCTTCAACGGCACACTCTATAAATGGCATTAAAGCAAAGCCGTTAAACAGTCACTCACCTACACATTTAAGAACAGCAGCAAATATTATGCTTTCTATTGCAGATGGTGAAACAGGTGAATTATTAGTTGAAGCTTTAAAAAACAATGATTATGAAGTACTTAATATTTATGTTTTGGTCAGCAAGTACATTGCACTTAAAAATAGTGGTTTAAGCAATGCTGAGATAGTAGCTAATAAACAAATCGAAAAAAGTGTTCGTCAACTTGCACGCCAATTAGTTACGTTTTTACTCGCTGGTATGTTTAATAGCTCTGAAGTTGAAACAGATGAAGACTTGTTTGATTACTCAGATGAAGACGATAACTTTTACGCTGATAACATTGATGCAATAGATACTCTCAACAAACACGATGTAGAGTTCGAACAGGGTTCATTAGAGTATTCAGCATTCAAAAGCATGCTAGAAACATCAAGAAATTTGCAGGCTAAATACTTGGCTTCTTGCTTAACTAAAGATTCAGAGCAAAAACATTTATTAGATTCAATGTTTAATAAAAACTCACACACTATAACTGACAGTCAGCCAAGAGAAGAAAAACAACAAATTCAAGGCCCATTATTTTCAGAAGTTTATACCGAGTTTTTAGATTTTAAAGTAAAGGCTGGTTTAAGCGATAGGCTCATAAAAGAGTATGCCCGTCACTACGAAGCATGGTGTTTACTGAGTGAAGACAAACCTATTGAAAGTTATAAAGCGAGTGACATAGGTCGTTTTATTGACCGGTGTTTTCAGCTACCTAAAAAGAACTGCGCACCATACAGTAAAATGAGCCTACAAGAGTGCCTAGACTTTGATGTGCCAGAAGATGACTTAGTGACACCTAAAACAGCTCAAGGCTATTACAAGTGGTTACAGGGGATTTTCTCGTATGCTAAAAGAGATACTGTTGAATATATTCAGCATTCACCATGTACTATAAAACGAGACTTTAAGCAGCGTATTCGTGGTGCTTTCAATAGTGCAGAGCTAAATAAGTTTGAAACATTCGCTATGCAAACAAAAAGTGCATGGCAAAAGTGGTCACTATTATTAGCCATGTATTCAGGCGCAAGACGAACAGAGATATACCAGTTAAGAAAGTCTGATATTCGTATTGAAGATGGTATTCACTACATATTAGTAACTGATGAACACGAATCACAACGCCTTAAAACTAATAACGCAAAACGTAAAATTCCTATCCATAAACGTTTAATCGAGCTTGGCTTTTTAGAGTATGTAGATCAATCACAAGAACGTATTCTATATGAAATAACATCGGCTGAGAGTATTACTAGTTGGTTCGGTCGTTTGGTTGTAGCGCTTGAAATACCTAGCGTTAATGAGCTAGACGAACTTCGCAGCTATCACAGCTTTAGACATACGTTCATAAGTAATATACGCAATAACCACATGTTTGATCTCTCACTTATTCAGAAAGTTGTTGGTCATGAACTTTCAAAAGGTGGGATAACTGATACGTATACACATGGCGGGGTAGATTTAAAAAGGCTACAAGTAGTTGTTAATTGCTATGGATTTTAACCCTTATTTATTTTAATAAAAAGGCTCTAAAGTAGTTAACGTAACTTATTGTGCAAACATGAAAACTTATGAGATCATATACAAAACCGATCTATCAATGGAATTAGATATGTATACAGAGCTATACGAAAAATTAAAAGAAGAATCAAAAGATTGTATCTTGGAAGAAGAGCTCCGTATTGCTTGGACAACTGCATTTTCTAATGTAGGTATTAAGTTCCAAGCTGAGCGGGATCGGAATGATTTACTACTAAATCAAGTCATTATTGAGTTAAAAAATAAAGGTCTTTTTAATGGAAAAGTGACATCACCAGCATTTAAGAATGCTGTATTTGATCGCTTAGATAAATATATAAGACGTAGGGCAAAAGCAGAAGGTATAAATCAAGAAGAATATACAGGTATTGCAACCGATGGAGAGTATATTGCCTTTTGTTATATGAAAAATGATGAAATTACACATCAAGATTTAATGCCTTTATCTGAGGTTTCTGTAACTAAAGTATTAAAGGCATTAAAAAGTAATCAACGTAGAGCTTTAACGAAACAAAACTTAGTTGAAGATTTTGGTCATAACTCTACCGTTGGAAGGTTATTAATGACTAGCTTATCAAAAGAACTAGCTCTTCATTTTAACGATACTGAAAATAATAAAATAAAAATGTTATTTCGAGAGTGGCAGTCTTTATTTGGTCAAGTTTCAGGTCTTACTCAAGACCAAGTAAATAAAATAACAAAGCAGATTGGTTTTAAGTCTCCAACTATGGGAGACGAAACAGTATCAGGTTCTTTGTTTGTTATTCATACTTATAATGCATTAATAATGAAGTTGTTAGGCGCCGAATTAGTTTCATATCTCAATCTTACTCAGTACAAGGATTTCTGTGGAAACCTTGCTACAAAAGATGATGACGATTTATTGAATACGTTAGGCTTGGATATTGAAAAAAGTCAGTTTTTTGAAGCTGTAGGCATCAAAGGGTTTGTAGAAGAAGCTATATTTTCATGGTACTTAGACATAGCAAAAGAAGATCAAAAAACTGAAATTATTAGCTCTTTAAAAGAGGCGCTAATACAAGTATCACTTTATCGTTTTGATGACTTAACGTCAGCCCGCTCAAAAGATGTTCTTAAAGGTTTTTACCAAGCTTTGGTTCCAGATGTTTTAAGAAAAAGCTTAGGTGAATTTTATACTCCAGATTGGCTAGTAACCGATACACTTCGTCGAGCAAATGAAAGTACTTGGCTTGATAAAAAAGTGCTTGACCCAACATGTGGATCAGGCTCTTTTTTACTACAAGTAATAGGTTTAAAGAGACAGGAAGCCAAAGCACAAAATTTAACTCCTGAAGAAACAGTACAGAAAATATTGGATACAGTATGGGGTTTTGATTTAAACCCCCTTGCAGTTCAAGCAGCCAGAGTCAACTTTCTGATAGCTATATCTGATTTAGTTGTCCAATGTAAAGCAATGAAAGTAGAGTTACCTATTCTATTGGCTGATAGTGTTTATTCTCCTGCGGAAAACCCTAAAGGTGAAGGTCAAATTGTAGAATATCGTATTGGTAGCACCGTTGCTGATTTACTTATTACGATCCCAACCGAGCTTGCCTTTGATAGGGTTAAGTTAGATCAAGTATTTTCAATAATGGGGGAATGTGTTGATAAGGATCAAGAATACTCTGATGCTGAAGCTAAGCTACTCAGGCGAAGTTTACTAACTAAAGATGAGTTAAATAACTGGCAAGATCCTCTAAAAGATACGTATAACAGAGTGCTTGCGCTACACAGAAAAAATTGGAATGGTATTTGGTTTCGAATTATACGTAACTTTTTTTGGTCTGCAACTGCTGGACAATTTGATTTAATAGTTGGTAATCCTCCTTGGGTCAGATGGTCTGCATTACCAATAGATTATCGTGAAAAAGTTAAAACTACTTGTGAGGAGTATGAGATTTTTTCAGAAACCAAGTTCCATGGTGGTAATGAACTAGATATATCTGGAATGATTACTTATACAACATCTGACAAATGGCTTAAATTTGGAGGGAAATTGGTATTTGTAATTACACAAACTCACTTTCAATCCCCTTCTTCACAGGGGTTTAGAAGTTTTAAAATAAATGATAGTGCTTTTTTAAGTCCTATTTTTGTTGAAGATCTGAAAAATTTAAAGCCGTTTCCTGATGCAGCTAATAAAACTGTAATTGTAGGGTTTCAAAAAGATAGGATTCAATCCAACCCTTACCCTGTTGAATATAATATTTGGCATTCAAAAAAAGGCTATAAGAAAGCACTTAAAGAAAGTCAATCTCTTGATGATATACACGTAGGTATTGAAAGAGTTACGATGGAAGCTAATCCTGTAGGAGAGCTTAACTCACCATGGGCAATTATGAATATAGGGGAGTTTGAAAAAACTAAAAATATTCGAGGGAAATCGCAATGGATAAGTGGTAGAAAAGGCGTAACAGCTGATTTAAATGGCGTTTATATGGTTGAGATATTTGATGTCGATGTAAAAAGACATTTAGTATTAATCGAAACAAGGCCTGATGCTGGTAAGAAAGATATTGGTGTTGCGAAGAAGTTTTGGATTGAGCCTGATTTACTGTTTCCAATGGTAAAAGGTGCGTCTGACTTTTCTGCATACAAGTTCTCACCTAAACGCGATCTTTACCATCTAGTGCCAAATGAAGCGATTACTAAAAAAATATTATTAGATGCTGAAGAGCGTTTAGAAAATGATTTTCCAGAAACATATAAATATCTACAGACTTATGAAGATTTACTACTAGATCGTTCAACATATAAAGCAAGACTCAGCAAATATGCTTTCTATCATATATACAATGTTGGCAGTTACTCATTTGCACCTTATAAGGTCATGTGGGCTGAGCAGAGCGGTACCTTTAAAGCAGCTGTATGTTCTAGTAAAGATGTTCCTTTGATGGGGGATAGGCCATACGTACCAGATCATAAGGTGTATTTTGTTGACTGCTCTTCTAAGGTTGCGGCTCATTATCTTTGTGGTCTATTAAATTGTAGTTTAGTCAAACACTACATTGAAAGTCATACTATTAGCATACAAGTAAGTAATATTTTTAAACATTTAGAGCTTCCTAAGCTCGATGGCACTTGTAAAAGCTCTTTACGTCTTGCTAATATTTCTGAGCTTCTTCATGGCTTAGAGGAAAATAACGAGAGGCAAGTCTTATTGAGTGAGGCTAATGATTTAGCGATGAGTATCTTAACAAGCAAAGATTTGTAATCTTATAGTCAATTAATGTCTCATAGCTTGATAACAGAGTTTACTTTACCAACTAACGTTAATACATATTAACGTTAGTTGGAGGTACATATTCATACTTCTCTATTTTTTTGGTATTGGGCAGAGCAAAACCAATCGCTTTTAGAGATAGCTAAAGCTATTGCTCTAGTAATTGTATTAACAGGCTCTCTGTTAGCTACTGTTCGAAAATGGTCCTGAACTTGTTCTATTGAAAAGTCATTTATTTTAAGCAAGCTTTCAACCATGCTTGTAAACATAGTTAATGATGTCGATGCTTGTATTTTATATTTACTAGCTATTTTGAAGTCGTTGAAGTGATTCTCAGCTCTAATCTTAGAAGTTTGATCCCAATTGTCAGGTATGGATGTAAAAAAGTTAACGGTGATTGGAATGCTTTCAACTATCTCGGCTGAAATCCAATTATCTTTATAAAAACATTCGTGTAAAAAATATGGATGTAAAGGCTCCGTTTCTGCAGATACAATTACGGTACTTCCTTTACCTTTATTACAGTCAGTGCAAGATGGGACTAGATTTGTTGGATGTACAGAAAATAATGGATACCTTGCTTTCGGTAAGTAGTGATCAAGCGTTTCTACAATGCCAACTTTACAAAAAGGGCAAATTCCATCTGATGCGGCTTTTATTCTATCGTATAGAAGCCTTGATTTTTTGCCTTGTTTCGAAAAGCAATTACTGTATAGGTCGACAAACTCTCTTTTACTCACTTTATCGAAAACTATGTCTTCAGGGTGAGCATGTCTAGAGGGCTGAAATAAATGTAGCTGTATCTGCTGAGCTCTTAGAGCATAAAGCAATTCATGATTTGGAATACGATTAGTAATCGCTTTGAGCAAAGCTACATTTTCTGAGGCAGATTCATTAATACAGCTTAGATAAGCGTTAGAGAAACTACACGTGGGCAAAGGAAGTCTATGCATTTAATGGCTCTTTGAGTCTCTAATTGAAATCATACTTCTGAGTAAAAACTGTCCTTCTACACCAAGCTGATTATTATAACTGTTTAGTATCTTTTCAAAAGAGTCTCCAGTGTCTACGGATGATTGAAGTAATTCGTGAAAACCTGACTTTATAACTTCTAAGCCAAACACTTCTCGAGTTAATACACCTACATTTTCTGCAAAGGTTTCAATTGAAGGCCTTGATATACTTACGCTTTCACCATAGCGAACTATTTTTGAAACATTTGTTTTAGGCACCTCCTGTAGTACTACAGGGGAGTGAGTCGCTACTATAGCAACAGCATTACTTTTGAATAATAAATTACTCAGTGCCCTAGTGAATGCAGATAATAAAGGAGGATGTAAGTGGCTTTCTGGTTCATCAATTAACAAAAGTGTTTTTTCTTCAATTTTTTCTATCAGCTTTGTCACGGTAAGGATTACTATTGCATGGCCTGAACTCATTTTTGATATAAAGTGAGTAGCTGTTCTCTTTAGATATTCATCGCTAGTTATTTCGGCTAATACATTTAAACCCATGTCTGCGAAATTTCTATCAGATTCAAGGGTTTTTATAGCCTGAAGCCACTTTTCTTTTTTTGAGTTATTAATAAAACAACTTCTCAAGCTGCTATAAAACTCAATATAAAGTTGCTCTAATGATTTTGGGGAAGCAGTTGCAGTTTGTTTTAATCCTATATAATAGTAACAAGCTCCTTTTGATGGATCAGACCTTTCTGCAGGTGGAGTAAATGGATCAAATACACTAAAAGATACAGAAACTATACTGCTAAAATAATCAGGCTGTATTAATTTTTTAGTACCAAATTGAACGTTTTCACAGAAGTAACCATGACCGTGCTTTTGCTGGATAACACTTTGTATCATCCCGTTTAATAAAGTCGTTTTTCCTACCCCATTTCTACCTATAACTGCGTGGATATTAGTATAAGGTTTCGAGTTAGGTCTAACTTCAAAATTCAACTCTAAAGGGGCAAGGTACTGACTTTCATTTCTTATAAAGCAGAAGTTATACGGTGTTAAAACTGCATCGCCGTTCAAAACACGTCTTAACTGACCATTGATTGAAGAAAGACTAACAGATCTCAATAACGAAGTACTGAAAACGTCTTCATCTTGAATGCAATCAATAATACTTGGGTTAAAAACTATATCATTTAATTTAGTTAACAATTCACTTTTAATATGGGCTGATAATTTTTCATGTATGTTTTTATAAAAATCAACACCTTCACCAAGAGAGAAAAATTTATTTGGAATAGCTGAGAATTCCGAGTCTAGTTTACTGTATGTTGACTCGGATGTTGTTTGCCCTTGAAAGCCAATTTTTATATTTCCTAAGTCATGCCGAGTCCCATCTTCATCGTAAACTATTAAATAAAACATAGTTATATACGAATAGTCATTCCATGAATCAACGAACAAGTAAGCAGTATCTTTACTTGAAGTTGGGGCACCTGTATTTCTTGGGACTATGACAAACTTCATATTTTTATTATCCTTAACAACTTTTGGGTACATAGTACATAGCTTTTTGATAAGAGAAAATTAAAATTTTATGTTACTCAGTAATCAAAGGCGAAAGTGTAAACTAGGTATAAGCAGTCAAAAAAAGCTCTGGTTTTAAGTAGTTAGTCATATATACCGACTATACGTTTATGTATAAGAGGTATCTACGATGTCTAATTACACACCTACAGAATGCTACTTAAATAACTTAGCACCAACAGGACGAAAGGCTGTTATTTCATTGATAAAAAGTGTTAAAAACACTTTGTCATTGAATGATAAGCTAACTGCATTACCATTACACAAGTTAAGTTTTGAGCAGCTTTCTACACTTAAACAAAGCTTAGTACTCAATAATAAGTCAGCTAGAACTATCCAACTGACTTTTCAAGTAATTAAAGCCATAGCTAAAACTGCTTTTTTGATGAATTTGATTGAGCAGCAGGAACTTGAAAAGTTTAATGTACTTAAGCTCCCTCATATAGAACCAAGCTTAAAAGGTAAGTCACTTACAGCCACACAGCTTAAAAGCATATTAAAACAGCCCTACACACCACCTTCAATTATTAACACACGTGATATTGCATTATTAGCTTTAATGGCTGGTGCGGGATTGAGAAGATCTGAAGTTTCGGCTTTAAAGCTTAGTGACTTTTCAATGGCTGATCAGCTAGTTGTTATCCATAAGGGAAAAGGAAACCGTACTAGAACTCAGTATTTACCAGTGTGGGTATTAGAGTATTTAAGCTCATGGCTAACGGTACGTGGTAATAACGAGGGGCCACTATTTTGTGTGGTTTTAAATGGTAGAGCTATTCAAGCTCGTGGTATTTCACCTGAAACTATATATAGCGTTGTAACGGCCAGAACGAGTTATGTTTTAGGGGAAAAGTTTACACCCCATGACATGAGGCGAACCTATATTTCATCACTCTTGGCTAATGGTGTGGATATTTCGACTGTGAGTAAGTTGGCAGGGCATAAAAGCATTATTACTACACAGCTATACGATAAACGTGGCGTAGATAGTTTAAAACGCGCTGTTAATACTTTATCGGTGAATGGGTGAGGTGATTATGAATAAGTTGCTAATTAGCCAATTTACTAGCCATTATGGTATCAAGTTAATAGAGTCAGGGTTGTTTGATGATGATACATTTGAGCAATATAGCCCTAGGGAAGTACAGCAGCTATCTGGCTCAAAAAGATCAAATTTACCTATTGAATTAGATGATTTATACGAATCATTTGTTGGGATAACCAAAGGCTTTGATCAAAAATTACTTTCAAAAAACAGCCGTTACTTTAGTAAAAGCATTGGGTTACCTAGCAATGCTAACGCCCTTATCGAGTTTATTGTTGTTGGTACTCTCAAACCAACCATTTTTAAGTTTATAGAACAGTTTATTGCTAAATCTGCGTATTCATATTCTGATGCATTCAGTGTGTTATTAGGGCTTGGGGAGTTTGAGCTCGAAGAGTGTATGGACGTACTTGAATCGATTGGGCTATATAAAAACCGCACTTTTGACTATGAGTTACCATTACTCCCTAAATCACTTGCCCATTATTTATTTACTAGCCCCCAATACAAGACTAAAGATGCATTAGAGTTATTTTTAAAAAATGAAGAGCCAGCTAGTTACAAGTTAAGCTCTTTTGGCAATAGGGATACAGTACACCTAAAAAGCTTATTAAATGGTTGGAAGGGATCAAACAATAAAGGCTTAAATATATTGATATATGGTGCTGTTGGTACGGGTAAATCTGAATTAGCTAAGTCTTTATGTAGTAATGCTGACCTAGTTTTAATGAAAGTTAAATCTAGCTCTGAAGTTGATGCACAAGTTGAAAGACAATTAGGCACAAAGTCTTCAACTAGCTACCGCATTCATAACTTATCTATGGCACGTAAGTTAATGGGAGATCGCCGTGATGGAGTGTTACTTATAGATGAATGCGAAGATATATTCGATGTAAACATGTTTGGCTCTAGCGAACCAAAAGAACTTCTGCATAGTTTAATTGAAGAACCTAATGGTGCAGCCATATGGATTACTAACCATATTGAAGATATCCCTGAAAGTTGTGTACGGCGTTTTGATTTTGTACTTGAAATGCCCCAGCTAACAAAGGAAAAGCGTTTAGAGCATGCCCTAGGGTACTTTAATGAACTAAAAGTAAGCCAAAGCTTTATTAAAAAGGTAGTTTCGAACAAACACCTAAGTTTGGCAAATATAAGTAAAGCAAGCCATGGGGCTCGTTTATGTGGTTATGAAAGTGAAGCTGCGCAAGAATTTATAGATTCATATGTTGAAGGGGTAATGGTTGCATCGGGTATTGATTTAAACCAAATGCATTACAAACCAGAGCTGAAGTTTGACCATACCAATATTAACTTAAAGGGCTCGCTTTCTAACCTTAATGATATAACCAACGCCCTTAATAACCATCATAGCGCGAGAACGTTATTATTTGGCCCTGCGGGTACTGGTAAAACAGCATTTGTTAACCATGTATGCCAAGAAGCTGGTTTTGAGCTAATTAGTGTTCAGGCTTCAGACATTTTAAGTAAATGGGTGGGGGAGAGTGAACAAAATATAAAGAACTTATTTATACAGGCTACAGAAGAAGGTGCAGCTATATTTATTGATGAAGCCGACAGCTTATTTTCAAGCCGTGAGGGCGCCACAAACAGCTGGGAGGTTCAATCCGTAAACCAATTATTATGTAACCTTGAAATGTTTGAACTTCCTTTCTTTGCAGCTACCAACTTTAAAAAGCGTTTAGACAAAGCTTTACTTCGCCGTTGTGACTTCAAGCTTGAACTAGATTACTTAACACCTGAACAAGTATCACGAATGATATTAAAGTTAACAGGCAAAAAAGCCTTGGCTAAAAGTGAAACCGCTAAGTTGGTTGGATTAGATCATATTACTCCTGGTGATTTTAGCGTAATCGCACGTAAAATGCGTTTTTTGAATAAAGCGCTGACATCGATTGAAGTATTAGAGTTTTTGTTTGAAGAGCAGAAGTTGAAGGGCGATTGTAAACGGCGCATAGGTTTTTAATGTTTGAGAGCAGCTGTTATTTATTTTACTTGACTAACCTTAATTGCTAGATTATTGAAAGCTATTAATTTGAGTAAATCTAACATGATATATAGTACTGAATTAGAACTGATTTTTCATAAGTATGATGGTTTGGCTTTTCAATTCTTTTTCAACGAGCTTATGGCACTTGCAGTAAAAGATTTCTGTCCCGTTAGGCAAAGAAATGATGGAGGGAATGATGGTTTTGTTAAGAGTACAGGCACTTTTTATCAGGTATACGCGCCTGAATCAGTAACCAGCTCAACTATTAAGGTAGCATCATCAAAGATGATTGATGACTTTGATAAATTGGCGACAAACTGGCACTACCGTATAAAATTAAAAGAATATGTTTTTGTTATTAACGATAAGTTTAAAGGTTCTGAAAGCGAGTTAATTCGTCGTATTACGCAACTAGAAGATGATAGAGGTCTAAAAACAAGAATACTTACCGCTTTTGATCTTGTTAGTATATTTCATTCAAATCTGACTAATAAACAAAAAGAATTATTAATATCAAGGCATTCGATTGGAAGCGCCAGTGATTCAGCGCTTAAAGTCGCTGCAAAAATAGTTTCTAAGAGGTTGTCTTTAGAAAAGTGGAAACAAATAGATGAGCAACTCTCTTTTTCGTCAATGTATGAGTCAGATCTAAACATACTCTTGCAAATTAGCTCAACACTATTTTCAATGGATTTTAACGTTAACGAAAGTACTATAATTAATGAACTAATTAATTCAATAAAAAATCTAGTAAACTTATTCTATGCTAAAAATACAAAGGAAAGACATGGAGAAAGAGAGTGGGATAATTCTTGGAAACGTATAAATAATAACCCCAAAGCTAACTACTATATTGAAGAACGAGAGAAGTGGGAATCCCAAATAAACTCAAACACAATTCAGCTGTGTAAAATTTTGAATGTATTTGCAAAATTTGTCAGACAAAACCAGATACCAGATTTTCTTGAATACAGAAATTACACTATAGTTAGACGAAAGAGTGGTACTCTCAATGAGTATGTCGAGATCCAATATTAACTAATGGCAGTTACACAGAATCTGTTACAGGCTCTTTTCTTCTAATGTGCTACTTTATAGTCGTATTTTCTCTAAGGTTCTAACATTTAATGGTACTTTCAAAAGTAGCTAAAAAAATATACGCGCTTTCATTTCTTTGAAAATGTGAATTAGCAACAGGCAAATTACAAAACCTTATGTTATATAGATTTAATATCAAGAGATTAATTATCCCCATAGTGGTTTTCGTATGAAATACAGGTTTAATGGTAATTCTCCCAGACCTGCTATATTTTAGTCGATCCCGATATAAGATAAAAATACATCAATCATTACCTTTCTTAATTACAGGTCTTACAATTGATACTTTAGATTTACCAATATCCCTTTCAGATAATATTATTGGTTCTATATTTTCAACCTTTTCTAGCTCTGCGATTAACTGCTCAAAAAGGTGATCGTGATCTTTGTATTCATCTATATTGCTTTCTATATTTAGCATTTTATTCAACTTAGAATAAATACCTTTGTTTATAGATATTGTTATTCTTTTATTATTGAACTTTAACTTTCTTATTCTAGATAGATAATTATCCCAAATATTTTTATCTAGTATTCTTAAAAGTGGTTTAACCCGATTGAAAATGTTCTTTAACCCAGTTATATTTTCTTCTAACTCATTTTCTAATGATTCATTAATACTTTCTAATGATGTTAACTCCTCAATTAAATTGTTTATATTATTTGTTTTTGATTTTGAATACTTTGATATTACTTCTCTTGTTTGTATTATTTCAAATTTCAACTCTGGCTTAATTTCCTTATTGTATAATTCATTATGTGAAATGTACCACTCCCAAATTTTAATGCTCTTTCTACTCATTATAAAACTCCAAGTTCATTATTATAATTTTTCGTTCTGGAACTTTTCTTTGTTTATTTTCGTTTCGGAACGAATGAAGTTGAGTTTAGTTCTGGAACGGTTTTTGTCAAGTGCCTTTTAGTTACGACTATTTGCAAAGGTGACGAGTCAGTGCCTGTAATCTTAATAATTTAAATCTGTAAAAAGTAAGTCCACATTAAAGGTTAGGACTAAACATGAAAGATATAGATGAATTGCTCAATGATAACATCAGGTTAGTTGGACATGATGAGGTAGGTGAACATTCGATTAGTTTATCGTTAATAGATACTGTTATTGAGTATAATAATAAAATATATACCTATTCTATAGGTAGAAGTGAAGTTAAAGAGTTCTCAATTGATCAGTTCGTTTCTAGGTACGGTTATGATTATCGAGAAATTGACTGTGTTTTTTGGAGCTTAGATACGTACAAATACTTGAAAAAAGAAAACTCATTTAAGCATCCAAAGATACATGATGTTATAAAAACTAAAGTTGAAAACAAAAAGACAGTAAAAGACTTCTGTGGTGTTGAGTCTTCAAGTCACCTTGATTTATTTGCTATAACTTTAAATGTAAAAAAAAGGCATGTTAAAAAATTAATTAAAGAGCTTTTAAATGAAGACTTAATAGAAAATATATCTAAGAAAAAACATAAGTGTCGGTATTATAATCGAAAAGCTTTTAACGAAAATGAACACTTTTATATTTATTACTCTCCAAAGGGAAAGGCGCGTAATTATTTAAAGGTAAGGTGGAACCCTGCATTTACAAGTGATAAATATCTCAGGTTTTTTTTCTCTAGGCTAAAGTCATTAGTAGGTAATAATTATAGTGAGATAGTTAATGAGTCCTTAATTTCTAGAGTTGATTTTGCATTAGACTTTAAAGGTGATTCAGTTAAAGATACCATATTAAATATAAGTGGTTCTTCTAAGTTAAATAACTATTTTAATAGTGAGTCAGTTATGGAAACAAAGATAGTTGGTGCGAGTGAGTTTAGATTACAAGTATATAATAAGTCTTTACAACAAGGATCTAATTGCTCAGATTCACTTAACAGAATTGAAGTTCAATTAAAAAGACCTAAGATAGAAAAATTAAGGGTTCAGCTAAAAAACATTTGTAGTATTCTTGAAAAATCAAATAAAGTAAGAATGTATAGTATTACCGACAATAAATACTTTAGTGATGATGAAATTAATATTCTAAAATATTTAGGCGTGGTTGGATTAAGATCTACTCTTAATAATTCTAATGAGAAGAAGAGGCTATATCGAAATCTTACCAAGGTTGAAGTAAAAGGTTTTGGTGATAAATTAATGAGCGGATCATTAGCTGAGTTACAAAAGCTCAAAAGGCTTTTATTAAAACCTTAATACGTAATTGGAATTGTGCCAAATAGTGTGCCAAAATCTACATTTACGTTTGCTATAATTAATATAATGTATTGATTTATAAGTTTATATTGGAGTATCCTTGTTGACTTACCGGCTGACTCACTCATTCAATAAAAAAGCCCGCAGTTAACGCTGCGGGCTTTTTTGTGCTTGTAAATTAAGGCAAGTAATTAGTTTTTGGCTATCTGTTTGCAGTACTCGTTAGAATTTCAACAAAGAGTGATAACCGGGCAGTGAGAAATTATGATGTATGAAGTCAAGATTTGGCCCCGTTGGCTTTTGCACATTGGCTTTTGTTAAATTTCACATAACACTAACAGCTTTACTTGTTAATAAAAAACCGCCATTTGGCGGTTTTTTTGTATAATTTCATTTTAGGAAGGTTTTGCTAATGCTATCGCTTCACCCGCAAGTGCGAAAATATTTTTAAGCATTAATTGTAAAATATGTCTAATCGAAGCGTAAGTAAAAGAAATTACCTTAAATGGATAGCCACAAAATGTTAGTATGTGCCCTAAAATCCCTTTTATATCTTTGGTACAGTTTTTAGAGAAGTCAATGCTATCAGCTAATGCTTTAGCTATCTGATCGTACACTGTGAGAGCGTTCGATAAATGATTTTGTATCGCATATAGCTTACCAGTATCACGTAAATGAGTTATTAAAGCTGCACCAATTTTCCTAGCCCATTTAGACGTGCGGCTACATTCGAGCCGTCTATCATAATCAAGCCTTACCTCTTCTTGAATTCGTTTTTCCATTCCTTTGTTGATAGCAGAGTAACTTTTGAAGTTGCTTGCTGTATGTAAATATCCTGGCGTCTCATTAGTCATACTATGTGCTTTTGGAGTAATAGTGGCAGCACCGTGTAAAATATATTCTTGTTCAGTATGCATAAATGGCCACACAGGCACTAAAGGAACTGGATCTGCGGCATGTACGCAACGATAGATGTTGTTATCTGTTGCGGACTCTGTTTTTACAGCAAAGCTATTATAACCAACGCGCGGCGCACCAAAAGTATATAATTTTACATTGGCACCGAAACGTTGCTTTAGCCAGTTAGCAGCTAAGTTTGCTAAAGCCCCACCTAAACTATGACCTACAACATGAATGTTTAACTTTTTCTTAGTGCTTTTTTTAAAGTATAGTTCTAACTGATTTTTGAAAGAGTTAAATGTATGGTTAAAGCCTGCATGTACAGGTTGATTATTACTACAAGTACTTAAGCCACAATGTAAATCAGTGACAACATCACGAACTTTAGCCGTGCCTCGTAAAGCTAAAACATAATCATCTTCATCTTCATATGCTCCTTTCTTACCCTCTGCAATGCAGCCAAAATTGGTCGAGTGGTTAAAAACTCGTTCGAGAATAGAACCACTTACACCTTTTATAGATTCTGATTCGAATGAAAATAAAGAGCTAATTCTTTCAAAATATGGATTAGCTCTCAAGCCTCTTTTGTCAAGGCTTTCGTATGAGATAGCTGCAAAATTAGCAGCTATTGCAGGGCTTAAAACATTCATTAATATTTCCTTATAATTTAGTTTTTGATTTATTAATTATTATCCGTTTCAATTTCTGAAAGGTCAAAATAAGCATTTTGTTCCACTACTTCAAAATCATCAGACCAACGACAAATACTTAAAGCCTCAAATTTATAGCCTTCAGTTTTCTTATTCTGAAATTTAAAAAGAACCTTTCCATTAGAGATGTCGGCTATTAATTGCCTTAACTTTCTTGCATATTCCTCTCGATATTTAACGCCTGATAATCTAGAACCCCAAAGGCAATATTCTTCATTATTGTAGGATAGATAAATAGCTTGAGAAGTGAAAATCTCAGCAAGTGGGACTGCTGGTTGATTAGAACGGATATTAATTTCAGGTAATGAGAAGCCCCCATTATTATCCGTGTAAGTGAAATCTTCAACACTTTTACCATCAGAAAAATTCAATACTCTCTCTATTTTTACATTCGATAAAGGTTTGCCTTTTTCACTAGCTTGGCCTTTTACCTCAGGGCACAAGTGCACTTTGTAAGCACCAATATGATTACCAAACTTTTTAAGTGTTGTTAAAAATGACATAAACAAGAAGCCTTAAAAATAGGCTGTGAATTTTTTGTGGGGAGGCTACATGATTCCCTTGCAAACTTTAATATTCACATGCCTTTGTAAATAGATCTCATATGATAAACAAGCTTATATAAAGTACAATAGCTAAAACTTAAGATGTATAGATAAAGCGAAAGATAAAGCTGGGCGCGAAGAAAATGACTTTGAGCTAAGGTCATTAATATAAAGGTAGGAGGGTGTTAACTGCTTTTTAGCGATTCGGCAGGGTCAAATCTTACCTTCATACATCAATGATCTAGATTTATAGTTTATTGCTCATTGAGTTTATTATTATGGCTAGACCACTACGAATAGAGTATGAAAATGTGTTTTATCATGTGATGAATCGCGGAAGAGGGCGTGAAAACACCTTTTTGAGTGATGACGATTCTAAGCATTTTTTATACTGCATTGAGGAAGCCAGTTTTCGTTTTAATATTGAAGTGCATTCGTATTATTTAATGACCGATCATTACCACCTACTAATAAAAATCCCTGATGCAAACATGGGCAGAGCCATGAAACATATTAATGGTCTCTATACGCAATATTCTAATAGAACACATAATACAGATGGTGAACTGTTTAGAGGTCGATACAAGGCGGTGTTGGTGGATTGTAGTAGTAACTAGACCAGACTAGCTGTGGGCATCTGACCAATGAAGTAAATTTAAATCCAGAGAAAAAAGAAGCAATGCGGGCGGCATAAAATTTTATTTGATGCGACAACTAACTTGAAAAACTCCGCAAACAAAGGGCAAAAGTCGATTAATATCCTATAAAGCCTTTTGCCTTTTCATAAGATACTTCCTAACCAGCGTTAATATATATTAGCGTTGATTACTTATTTTGCTTATTGGGTCGAGAGTATTAATATTGAGCTAAATACTAATATATACAACTTCAGCATTATTAAATAATATTTTTACCTTGTTCTGGGTCTCTTGATTGCTCTGCTTGTTCACGTATTTCGTCGGTATCACTGCTCACATCATCAAGTGTTTTAGTTTGATCAACTGTTTCACTTTTTTCGCTTTGCACTTGCGATGGTTGTTTTTCCTCTAAATTAGAAACATTTTCACTAGGGTCGGTGAGTATAATTCTTTCTCGTGCATCATCAGGCATGCTGATGTTTTGTTTTGTGAACTCATTGACTAATTCGCGCAAAAGCTGGGAAGCTACTTTTAATGGACTGTGTTGCTCGCTATTAACCCAAAAATACAAAACGAAGTTAATAGTAGATGAGCCTAAGTTTTTTATTAAAACCTGCGCAGGTGGATCGCTAAGCACCACATTTTGTTGATTGGCAATAGCTAGGGCAAGAGTTTGTGCGCTGCGTATATCATTATCATAGCCAATACCAATTTCTACTTTTCCGCGCATTTTTGGATTGGCAGTCAGGTTTTTAATAGTATTTTTATATACCGTCGCATTGGGTATTTGAATATGATTGCCATCGTAATCAACAAGTGTGGTTGCTCTTGCGGTTACTTTTTTAACAACGCCTAAACGATTGTCTACTTCAATTACATCGTCGATTTTGAAAGGCCTCTGTATGCTCAGTAATAAACTAGCGATAAAGTTCTCAGCTATGTCTCTAAAGGCAAAACCTAATATAAGTCCTATTAGTCCCGTTCCACTCATAATGGCGACAGCAAACTCGGTAAGCCCTGCTAAACGCAGGAATAAGTACACGCCAAATAAAATAATTAAAGTGCTTATACTGCGCCTTACAACTAGATGAACT
Organism: Pseudoalteromonas sp. SG43-4; assembly: GCF_014164325.1. Lineage (NCBI taxonomy): Bacteria > Pseudomonadati > Pseudomonadota > Gammaproteobacteria > Alteromonadales > Pseudoalteromonadaceae > Pseudoalteromonas > Pseudoalteromonas sp. SG43-4. Next base: position 328,794 of record NZ_JACJFB010000002.1, read on the forward strand.
AGTTTACTGTCAGTCATGTAGTCAACAGGCTTTATAAGCAATCGAGAAAGTGGCCCTGCAATTAAATAGCTTAATGCTAAAAGTATTATACCGAGTAATAGTGTGGGTAATATTTGCGCTGTTGCATGAAGTAATTGCACAGCTTGTTCATGAAAAAACTGCCACGTAAACACATCGCCTTGAAAACTTTGCGTGCTGGGAGGCGTATTGTTTAAAGCTATAATGTTTGATTGGCTACTAGGCATGGCTTATCGTCCGTGTTTGGTTTTTATAATCGCTAATATTAGGTAACAGCAAGTTTAGTACCAAATACTTTATTTAACTTGGCAAACATTTTGCTGTAGTAATGTAATACAAATATTGAGGTTTAGAATGAAAGAAGCTAAACGAGGACAGCAAGCTGAGCAGCCTGGTCATATCCCTTTTATAGGTTGGTGGGATATTGTTAAGCGCATTTTTAAGCAAATGAGTGAAGATAACTTATCTATAGTGGCAGCGGGTGTGGCATTTTATGCGTTACTTGCTATTTTTCCGGCCATTGCGGCGATGGTATCTGTGTATGCGTACTTTTCATCCCCCGCAGATATTAGTGATCATTTAAGTAAAATAGTTACTTTGCTCCCACCAAGTACCAGTGAACTAATTTTATCTCAGGTTTCTAGCCTTGCAAAAACATCAAGTGCAAGCTTGAGCTTAAGTGCAATCGGTACGCTTATACTTACTATTTGGAGTAGTTCTAAGGGCAGCCAAGCACTTATTACTGCGTGTAATATTAGTTATCGTGAATATGAAAAGCGTTCATTTTTTAAAGCTCAATTAGTACGCTTTTTATTTTCGGTAGGGGCGATTGTTGTCGCAATTTTTGCGTTATTAATTATTGGTATTTTACCTATTGTACTTAATTTAGTGGGACTAAAAGAAAGTATAGATTTATTAATTAAACTCATCTCTTGGCCATTATTAGCTTTTACCTTTAATTTTGCATTGGTACTTTTATATCGTTATGCCCCACATCGTAAACCGGCCAAATGGCGTTGGATCACGATGGGTTCGTCTATTGCTACTGTACTTTGGATTTTGGCATCTATAGGTTTTTCTTTTTATGTGTCGCGTTTTTCTAGTTACAACGAAACTTACGGCTCACTAGGTGGTGTAGTGATCATGTTGATGTGGTTGTATATCAGCGCTTATATAATCACATTAGGTGCTGTTATTAATGCAGCTACTGAGCAGCAAACAGGTAAAGACAGTACTATAGGCCCAGCTAAAGAGCGTGGGCAGCGAGGCGCCTATGTGGCAGATCACCTCGATGTAAAAAACGAATAGCTATTAGCTAAAGTTAGTGAGAGCTATAAGCTGCTCTTTAAACTCTTGTGCTGCAGGACCAAGCCTGTCGTTGTCGTTGCACATTAAATATAAATTAAGGGTACGGGTTGTACCTTGGTCTAAATTAAGTGGGATGAGCGTTTTATCTTCAATTAAATGTGCTATTTGTGTTTTTGGCAGCCAAGCGTAACCCAAATTTTGACTAACCATATCAATAGAGTTGCGTAAATGGCTGACTGTCCAGCGCATATCAGCACCTAACCAGCCATCATTGTGACTGGTGTGGGTTGCTGAGTCGCGAACTACTATTTGCCGGTGTAGCTTTAAATCGCGAAAGTTGAGTTGTTCAGTTTGTTGGTGTAATACATGGTCTTTATGCGCAACGGCTATAAACTCTATATCGCATAACGTACTGCAACTAATTCCATAGATAGGAATTGATGAAATGGCTAAATCAACCACTGAGTTATGTAGTAATTCGTTTGCACCGGTTAGCACGCTTTCTACTAAATCAATCTTTAAAAGCGGGTAAAGTTCACTCGTTTTAGCAAGTCCCTGGTATAAAATGGTGTGTGGAAAAACTTCATCAACAGCTATTTTTAATGTGCTTTCTACGCCTTCGCTTAGTGTGCTCGCTACCGATTCTATTTTAGTTGCTTCTTCAATTAAAAATTCAGCTCTGCGTAAAATTAGTTTACCGCTATCGGTTAAAAATGCTTTACGACCTTTTACTTCAAGCAACTTAATTTGCAAGGCGGCTTCAAGTTTTTGAACAGCATGGTGTACGGTTGACTGACTTTTATGTACAGCCGCACTTGCGCCTGCAAATCCGCCGTGATCCACAACCGCTTTAAACATTCGCCATTGCTCTAATGTTGCTTTTGCCATTTTTAAATCCTGTTACTACTTATATCTGATTGCTTAACTTGACCGCGCAGACGCATTATTTATTGCGTAACAGTAATTTTTTGTTTATTTATTTTAATAAAGCGACTTTTTTATCAGCTAGAAGTGCCATAAAACTGCTTTTATTTAAAGGTCTTGAAAATAAATAACCTTGTCCGTAATCACATCCGGCTTCAAGTAATAGCTGCATTTGTAATTTAGTTTCAATTCCTTCGGCGATTACTTTTAAGCCCAGTTGATGCGCCATAACAATTATTGCTTCACACAGTGCAAGTTCTTGACTGCCTACTTGGATATTATCAACAAAACGTTTATCTATTTTTAAATAGTCGGTATCCATTTCTTGTAAGTAAGCGAGTGACGAATATCCTGTACCAAAATCATCAAGGGCAAGCTGCATACCTGATTTTACTATTTCTTTTAAGCGACGTTGCGTTAATGCTTCGGGGTTAATCATTAGGCCTTCAGTTATTTCTGCCACAATTGAGGATGCAGGTAATTTTGCAGCTTTTAGCATATCGTACCATTCATCTATACCACTCTCTGGCGTGGATAACTGCACTGGCGACACGTTTACACTTATTTGAAAAGTGTCATCGGTTAGGGTTTTTATATCGTTAAGCGTTTGCAAGGTTTGAGCAAATACAAATTGGCCAATTGCGTTTATTTGCCTAGTTTCTTCAGCAAGAGGAATAAATGCGACAGGGCTAATTAGGCCTTTTTCGGGATGTTGCCAACGAATAAGTGCTTCAGCTTTATGAATATGTAAATCATTCAAAGCAACAATGGGCTGATAAAACAACTCAAACTGTTCAAGTTCAATGGCACTTCGTAAGTCTTTTAATAGCACCATGCGCGCGTGTGCATATTCGCGCATGTCAGCAGAGAAAAATTCAAAACAGTTACGACCATTACTTTTTGCTTTATACATAGCCTGATCGGCTGCCTTTAAAAGTTGTTCAGTATTTTCACCATCATTAGGGGCGCATGCTATGCCCATGCTGGCGCTAATAAATAACTCTTCGTTTTCAAGATGCAAAGCCGACGATAGGCTAAGCAAAATATTACTGGCAATTTGATTAATATGACGCGTACTTTTTATACGATTAAACACAATAACAAACTCATCACCACCAATACGTGCCACAAACTCAGCATTTTTTGCCGACTGGACTATACGCTGAGATACGAGTTTTAATAAGTTATCACCATAGTGATGGCCTAATGTGTCATTAATATCTTTAAAGTGATCTATATCTAAAAGCATGACAACCAATTGATTGTCGGGAGTAACAATGTTTGAAAATCGTTGATTTAATCGCTCCTTTAACTCTAAACGATTTGGTAAGTCAGTTAGGTGATCATAGTGAGCTTGTCGCCAAATTGTTTCATCGGCTTGTTTTTTCTCAGTGAGGTCTGTAAATATCGCGATTCGACGAATAGGTGCGTTGTTTGTATCATAAACCGTATCGATTGTGAGCCACTCAGAGTATAGCTGCCCGTTCTTTTTACGGTTAATAACCTCGCCTTGCCAGCGGCCTGTTTGCTGTAATTCAGACCACATTTTATTGTAAAAATTCTTATCATGTTTTCCTGATGAAAGAATTGAAGAGGAGCGCCCAATAACTTCTTCTTTACTATATAAAGTCGTTTTGCAAAACGCAGGGTTTACATCAAATATTATACCCGCTGGATCGGTGATTGCCATGCCTTCACTACTGTTGTTATACACTAGCGAGGCAAGGTGGAGTGCTTCTTCATTTATTTTTCGTTGTGTTATATCTCTTAGCACAACAACGTATTCATTTTTACTTTGCATTGCACTAATACGCGCTTCAAAGCTGCGTTTAGGATCTGATTTTTCGAGTGTAAATTCTAAATTACTCGAAACATCAAGCTTAGATAACTGCGATAACAAAAGCTGAACATTGCTGTGTGAAAGTATTGATGATAAATGAGGTACTGCAGTGCTGTTTGGGTTTACTTGAGGCTTAAATTGCCCCGTTATGTTGAGAATATCGCCATGGATGTTAATTCTAACGTAACTGTCGGGTAGAGTATTAAGCAAGCTGGTAAGCTCATCGTGCTTGTTTTTTAAATTAGCTTCAGCTGTTAACCTAGTTTGCGCCATTGATTTAAAGCGCTGATAGAGAGTATTTAGCTCTGGATTATTTGGCTGTGTTTTTTGTGACGGCATTTCGCCCTTAGCCAACACGTTTGTTGCATTTGTTAGATTATTAATTGGGTCGATAATGCTGGTTTTAAGCAGCTTACGTGCAGTTAAACATAGCACTAGCAGTGATAAAACAAACACACCAATCGCTATAAAAAAATTATTATTTATTTGCTTTAAAGCATGCGTAATAGGAAGTGCAATATGTATATTTAAGCTGTTATTACTCGGATCTTTATAAATAATAGAGTGATGAAGCATTCGATCTTCACCCTCAATAGATTTTATTTTTGTTAATGCCTCATTATCAATCGAAGAATCAGTTGCTAATAAAGTCTTTGCAATATTATCGCCAAGGGCTGCAGTTGTTGGTGGGTAACGCGCTAAAATTTTTCCATTAGAATCAGCGATTGCAGCAATAGAGCCAGTCGGCAGTTCAATATTATTAAAAGCATTGTTCCACCAGTCAAGCGCAACAACGATAACTACAACGCCCTGAATTACATTTTTTTTATTAATGATAGGCAACGCAAAGTTAAGGGTGTTTTTTTGCAAGTTTCTATCGTGCTGAAAATAACCTACCGACAATTGGTTACTTTTTAAGGCATTTTGAAAATACGCACGATCTGCAATACTTATTGTTTTGGTTAATCCGCTTGTTGTACACATAACAATGCCATTTGGATCTATAATCCCGATATTGGCAACATGGGCATAAATAGCTCTAAATTGATTAAAATAATTAGGGCAGGACGTTGCTATATTTTCTTTCTTACTTTCCTCTTTAGCCAAATAACGCGCTAAACGGTCAATATCATCGACTAAGTGCTTTTGCTGTAAAATTAATTGCTTAGCAATGTTTTCTACTTTTTTTTCACTTTGCTCAATAGAGTGGTGGCGTTCAAGCAGCAGAGTAAAAATAATTACAGCGGTGCCCGGAATACTTAGCAATATAAGCAAACGATAAAGCTGATGTTTGAGAGAATAAGTAAAAATAACCATTCCTTAGTTTCGTATTTTGCAATAACAATTGTAGCCAAATTCACTCCAAATAACCATAGTAATTATAAGGTTTAAAATGTAACCAATGAATCAATGTCGTTCTATTTTTTAGAACCTTAAGCTCGATTTAAAGACATAGTTGTTTTGTTTAATGAATGATTTAATAGCCTCATAAACTTATTCTTTAGAGTGAATTAAAAAATGAAAATATCAAAAATACTTACAGCTTATGCAACTCAAGATGGCGATGGCGTGAGCATTAGCCGTATACCTGGGTTTGATGGTAAATATTTAGATCCGTTTTTGATGATTGATGAACTTAAGTCAGACGACAAAAAAGATTATATGGGAGGCTTTCCAGAGCATCCGCACCGAGGAATTGAAACGTTTACTTATATTCTAAAAGGTGGCTTTGAGCATCGTGACCAAATGGGTAACAAAGAAGCAATTAAAGCAGGCGATGTGCAATGGATGAGCACAGGGCGCGGCGTCATGCACAGTGAAATGCCACTCGCTGATGCTATAGATGGTCTGCATGGCTTTCAAATTTGGATAAACATGCCAAGCGCAGAAAAAATGCGTGATTCACGTTATCAAGATACGACTAAAAACCCAGCTCCTAGTTTTACAAATACGCAAGGCGTGACGTTAAAAGCACTTGCGGGATCGTGGCAGTTCGAAAGTGAAACGCTTGCAAGCGAGCTGCAAAGTTTAGCTGCTAATGCGGCGCTCGCTGATATTACATTACCTGCTGGTAAAAGCATTTATTTAGAGCCTCTTAGCCAACAAAAAGTAATGCTTTATATTTATAGCGGCTCACTAATAATGAGCGATAATCAAACAATACCAGCTGGTAAGTTACTTATTTTAGAACCAGGCAGTGATATTAATATTAGCTCTGAGCACGGCGCTGGCGTTTTGGTTTTTGCAGGCGATCCACTTAATCAGCCAATTGCTCATATGGGTCCGTTTGTAATGACGACGCAAGCTGAAGTACAGCAAGCAGTGCGTGATTATCAAAACGGCGAGTTTGGCAAAATATAACGGTATTTTTAGGAGAGTTTTATGGGATTATTAGTTAACGGCCAATGGCAAGATAAATGGTACGACACAGATTCAAGTAACGGTAAGTTTGAACGCGAAACGGCGCAGTTACGTCACTGGGTAACTGTTGATGGTAGCGCTGGAATAACGGGCGAGGCTGGTTTTAAAGCACAAGCGAACAGGTATCATTTATATGTATCACTTGCGTGTCCTTGGGCGCATCGAACGCTTATATTTAGAGCGTTAAAAGGGTTGCAAAATTTAATTACGGTGTCGGTTGTTAGCCCTGATATGCTTGATAGTGGTTGGGCTTTTGATACGCAAAACCACAGTACTGGTGATGCTTTATTTAATAGTAACTACTTACATCAAGTGTATACAAAAAATAATCCTAAGTATTCCGGGCGAGTTACAGTACCCGTATTGTGGGATAAAAAGCTAAATAAAATTGTCAGTAATGAGTCTGCCGATATTATACGTATGTTCAATAGTGCGTTTAATGAGTTAACAGGTAATAACGATGACTACTATCCGGAGGCACTACGACCAAAAATTGATGAATTAAATGCGTTGATTTATCCAAATATAAATAATGGTGTTTATCGTACGGGATTCGCAACAACTCAAGATGCATACGAAGAGGCGTTTAACGATTTATTCAAAGCACTCGATGAAGTAGAAGGGATACTGAGCAAGCAGCGTTATTTAACAGGTAATAGGCTCACCGAGGCAGATTGGCGATTATTCACTACACTCATTCGGTTTGATAGTGTGTACGTTGGCCATTTTAAATGTAATTTACGCACAATTGAAAGCTATCCTGCATTAAGTGGATACCTTAGGGAGCTATATCAAGTTAAAGGAGTGGCTGAAACAGTTGATTTTTATCATATTAAGCGTCACTACTATTTTAGTCACACAATGATCAACCCAACACAAGTTGTGCCAAGTGGTCCAAGTATTGATTACTTATCTGATCACGGTAGAAATGTTTAGCGCTTAAGCTATCAAGTTCACTAGCCAGCCGTATTTTCTTACGAAGCTGGTTTCGCTTTTACCCGCTTGTACTGCTGCACCTGCGATAAAGGCACTTGAAAGCCCAACTTTGGTTACGGCAAAACGCTTTAGTCTATATTGGAACGCTGCATGATGTTGGCGTTTCAATTCACTGCGCGTATCCATTTGCTTACTTAGAGCATCAACGTTTTCATTAGGTGCTTTAATTAAGTAGTTAACTAACATACTAATTTCCTTGTAAGTTAAATAGCTGCTTTAAACTTTTAAGTGTTTTACTAAAGCCGATTTTATTGCTTAAGTAAACTGTATTTTTCCAAAGCCATATTAAACAAGCAACTTGTAGTAAAGTAGCTGTTGCTATACTTAGCCATACCGACCCAAAAACATCGTATACACCGTATCCAACAGCACCTAGAAATCCTGCCCACAACAAAACCAAACCACTGGCAAAGCATCCTAAAAATATAGTGATCAATGCAAGCGATCTAAGCGATAACCGCCATTCAGCTTTAGCAAGCTGGTGGGTGATCTTTCCTTGAGTTTGGTAATCATCCTTGAGCTGCTTAGAATACTCTAAAAGCATTGCAACATGATCTTGCCAATCGTCCTTTTGGCTATGTTGCTCAGTAGTTTGGTCTTGCGCATTACCATCCTTGGTTGCTGTTGTTTGTGGGTTATTCATCACTAATTACTTACGACGAAGTAGTGATGTGATTAACATACCCGCAGCAAAAGCAATACCCGCAGTTGCTAATGGATTTTCAGAAGCAAAAGCACGAGTTTTTGCAGTACATTCGCTTAGTTTTTCACGTGCAATAAGTTGTTTTTCGCTCAATGCATCTGCTGAGCTAGAAGCTCCTTTACGCACACTGCTTTCTGCTGTTGCAGCTTTGCTAGAAAGTGCATCTACAGCATCGTGCGCCGCTGATGTTGCTTTCTCTGTAAGAGGAGACTCAGTATTTGTTAGTTTAACGTCAGGCTTAACATCTGAAGTTGTATTTGGTTTCGTATTCGTTGCAGTAGCCATAATCAATCCTTAATAAGTTAAAAATTTAAATAGTGATTTAGATGATGCAATGATTAAACCAAACTTGTTATTTATTTTAACTGCCTGAATTTGATGTATTTTGTTTATTGTTTTTAATTTTTGATAATTAGTATTTTAAAATAAACAGTAACTATTACTACACGGCTAGGTAAATTTTACAAAGAGGATAAAAACGCCTTAAAAATTGTAAATATTCATTGGTTATTCAGTAAGCAATACATGTAAACAGAAAGTTATAAAAGCAAAGCTGATATTTTTCTTTACCTCAATCCCACTTTTTCCCACGTAATTCAAACGCTTCGCTTGAGCCCTTATTTTTTCTAGCTTTGAGACTCACTAAAGCTGGTCAGCTTACTTGACAAAATGGCTTGTCAAGCCCTAAACTGGAGCACTGTGGTAAAAAGTGGTTTTTAGTGGATCTCATTGGATAAAATAAACAAAAAATTGAATAAAACAATTTCAAAGTAGGTTTTTTATGTTTCGTGGCGCGAGTTCACTGAGTTTGGATGATAAGGGGCGTTTTGCGGTACCGACAAAGTACCGAGAATCTCTGTTGTCTGAAGATCAGGGGACAGTTATTTGTACCGTCGCATTAAATGAACCGTGTTTATGGTTATATCCATTGGCTGAGTGGCTCGAAATAGAAAGCCGTTTAGCGAAAATATCTAATATGAATCCACGAGCTCGACGAATGCAACGTATGTTGCTAGGTAACGCTACAGAGTATCAACTTGATAAAAATGGTCGAATTTTGCTTGCGCCGTCATTACGTGCCCATGCATCTCTTGGCAAAAAAATCATGCTGGTTGGTTTGATGAATAAGTTTGAAATTTGGGATGAGGCGCGTTGGCACGAGCAAATGCAGCAAGATACTGAGCTTGAAAGGCTTGGTGATTTTGAACCTAACCAAGATTTAGATAATTTTACACTCTAACGGCACAAAAAAAGGCACACAATAGCTAATGACAGCGCAATTTGAACACGTATCCGTATTAATGGATGAGACCATCGATGCCCTTGCAATTAAGCCAGACGGTATATACATGGATGGTACATTTGGACGTGGTGGCCACTCTGGGCAAATTTTAGCACGCCTTGGTGATGAAGGTCGCCTGCAAGCAATTGACCAAGATCCACAAGCAATACAATCAGCTGAAAAATTTGCTGATGACCCACGTTTTGCAATTGCACATACTCGCTTTTCAAACCTATACGAAGTAGCACAGCAAAACGATCTAATTGGTAAAGTCGATGGCATTTTATTAGACATTGGTGTTTCGTCACCACAATTAGATGACGCTGAGCGTGGCTTTAGTTTTATGAAAGACGGCCCACTCGATATGCGTATGGACCCTACAACAGGTCGCAGTGCAGCACAGTGGTTAGCAGAGGCTGAGTTGGATGATATTACCCACGTAATTAAAAAATTGGGCGAAGAAAAGTTTGGTAAACGCATTGCACACAAAGTACTTGAAGTTCGTGAGCACACACCAATCACAACTACCAAGCAGCTTGCTGACCTTGTTGATGAAGCTGTACCGGTAAAAGATAAGTTTAAGCACCCTGCAACACGTACTTTTCAGGCGATTCGTATTTATATCAATAGCGAGCTTGAAGAGATTCAAACAGCGCTACAGTCTGCAGTTAAAGTGCTAAAGCCAGGCGGACGTTTAGTAGTGATTTCGTTTCATTCTTTAGAAGACCGTATTGTAAAACAGTTTATTAGAAAACAGAGTAAGGGAGAAGCATTACCCAGAGGTCTGCCTTTAACTGACGCACAAATAAATAAAAATCTGACGTTAAAAGCAGTGGGTAAAGCTATTAAGCCAAGTGCTGCAGAAGTAGAGCGTAATCCACGTTCTCGTAGTTCTGTACTTAGGATTGCACAGAGGTTGGGATGAGTAAAAAAGCGAGCTATCGGCAACCTAATTTATTCTTTGAAATATTAAAAGGCCTAGGAGCTAATAAGCTAACCTCGGCCTTGTTGGTTGTGATATTCGCTTCTAGTTTAGCTGTTGTGCAAACAACCCACTTAGCTCGTGGCCAACTTATACAGCAAGATCAATTATTACAAGAACGCGATGAGCTCGATTTAGAGTGGCGCTACTTACTTGTTGAAGAAGAATTTTATTCGCAACATGCACGCATTGAAGAAGTAGCTACATCACAATTGAAAATGAAAAGACCTACGAGTCAAGATGAGCAGGTAATAATAGTACAATGAGAAATAGAGGCAAAAAACCAGTCACTAATTTAATCACATGGCGCTTTATGCTGGTGTGTGCAGTTGTGTTTATGGTGTTTGTAACACTCGTATCTCGCGCTGCTTATTTACAAGTAATAGAACCTGATAAAGCACGTTCAGAAAGTGACAAACGTACCGTGCGCGTTGAAAAACTACATGTGCAACGCGGGATGATTTTTGACCGCAATGGTAAAGAATTAGCGGTAAGTGTGCCTGTGGTAAGTGTATATGCTGATCCTAAAGCATTACATAAATCGCTTGTTTCTAAGGTAATCAAACAAGCACGTAAAAGCGGCGAAGATCATTTATCTTTAGCTGAAAATACCGCCGAGCTTGATAAGCGTACTGCACTTTATTATAAAAACGATTTACGCTGGCGTGAGCTTGCAGATGTATTGCGCATTGATCCCAAGAAGATTAACTCTCGACTATTAAACGATCCCTCGCGTCGCTTTGTTTATTTAAAGCGCCAAGTTACTCCTGCTGTAGCAAATTATATTGGCGATTTACGCCTACCAGGTATTCATTTACTAGATGAATCTAAACGCTATTACCCCGCCGGTGAGGTTACCGCGCATGTTATTGGTTTTACTAATATAGACGGTAAAGGCATTGAAGGCATTGAAAAGCTATACGAAAACGCTTTAACGGGCGAGGAAGGCCGCCGCACTATACGTAAAGACGCACAAGGGCGTGAAGTAGAAGTGCTTGACGAGCGTGATCGCGTAGAGCCAGAAAGTATAGAACTAAGTATTGACCAGCGAATTCAAGCTATTGCCTACAAAGCTGTAAAATCAGCTGTACTGACTTACAAAGCCACATCGGGCTCAGCAATGGTAGTTGATGTTAAAACCGGTGAAGTGCTGGCAATGGTAAATAGTCCTTCATTTAATCCAAATAACTTAAGCGATGCTGCACCTCATAAGCGTCGTAATCGCGCAATTACAGATTTGTTTGAACCAGGCTCAACTGTTAAGCCTCTAGCCATTTTAGCTGGGCTAGACTACGGCGCCATTCAGGCAGATGACACGATTGATACCTACCCAGGTTGGATGCGTTTAGGTGGTAGTTTAGTTAGAGATACTCGTAATCACGGCGAACTAACACTGCGCGAAATACTAAAGTACTCCTCAAATATGGGGGTTGCGAAGGTTACTCAGTTAGTGCCTAAAGATTACCTTGTTGGCTTATATCAAAAAGTAGGCTTTGGCAGTGACACCGGTACTGGAATGGTAGGTGAAAGCAGCGGTTTGTTTTATCCAAATCGTCGTTGGTCTGACTTTGAAATTGCCACTTTATCATTTGGTTATGCAATTTCGGTAAGTACTGCGCAAATGGCGCGCTTTTATACCATGTTAGGCGCTGGTGGAGTTAATCGACCACTGACTATTTTAAAGCAAGATAATATACCTGAAGGCGAACGTATTTTTAAACAAAAAGACGTAGAAGCCGTAGTCCACATGATGGAAAGTGTATTTGAAAAAGACGGTACTGCTCGCAACATAAAAGTTGATGGGTATCGTGCTGCCGGTAAAACAGGTACATCTAAAAAAGCCGTAGCAGGTGGTTATGGTGATGAATATGTAGGTTACTTTGCAGGTGTAGCACCGGCAAGTAATCCTCGTTTAGCCGTGGTAGTTATGATTAATGAACCAGGTGGTGATGTGTACTATGGAGGTGCCACCGCTGGCCCTGCATTTGCAGAAATCATCTCTAACGCATTAAGAATATTAAACGTAGCGCCTGACAAGGAAGAGGTTGCGTACGTACAAGGTAAAGATAACGATGCGTGATTTAAAGGATATTTTAAAATACATCGAAATAGATGCGCCCTCGCAACTGGTAAAGCATTTACGCCTTGATAGCCGTGAAGTAACGCGGGGTGATGTATTTGTTGCTATTAAAGGCCATACACTTGATGGCGGACAATTTATTACTAAAGCAATTGAAAATGGCGCAATAGCTATCATTGCTGACAGATTATGTGAATTTGAAAGCAGTTTTGAGCCACTGTATTTAGTCTCAGAGCTTGATAAAAAGCTTCCAGAATTAGCTAGTCGCTTTTATAGCCAACCAAGTCAGACTCTTGATTTAATTGGTGTAACAGGTACAAATGGTAAATCGACTACCACAGCAATGATTGCCCACTTAGCACAATTTTGTAGTACTGAGTCGGCTATTATAGGCACTTTAGGTTATGGCCATCCTGATAACTTAATTCCACTGATAAACACTACGCCTTCAACAGTTGATTTACAGCATATTTTGAGCGATTTAAATTCGCAGCATAAAAAGCTGGTAGCCATGGAAGTATCATCTCATGGATTAGTGCAACAACGCGTTGCTAAATGTCAGTTTAAAGCGGCTGTGTTTACTAATCTTTCGCGCGATCACTTAGATTACCATGGTGATATGGCAAGTTACGGAGATGCGAAATTAATGCTTTTCCGTGATTTTGAGCCGCAAGTTGTAGTGCTCAATCAAGATGACTTTCAAGCTGAGCAATGGCTTGAAAAGTATGATTTTAATAACCTAATTTGTTATGGCCGCAAAAACTTAGCTCCTAAGAATGCCCGATACGTTTATTTTTCTGATGTTGAATATTCAAGTGAAGGTATTTCGGCGCAGCTGTCGACAAGTTGGGGTGATATTTCAATTAAATCGCCTCTGTTTGGCGAATTCAACTTATATAACTTAACGGCAGCGCTCGCTACATTACTAGGGCTAGGTTATCCGCTTGAGCAATTAGTTGCTGGTTGTGCGCAGTTACAGCCAGTCGCTGGTCGAATGCAAGCTTTTAGTCAAGCTGGCATACCAACGTGTGTTGTCGATTACGCCCATACACCCGATGCACTTGCACTTGCATTACAAGCATTGCAGTTGCATGTGCCAGGTGGTGTAAGTTGTGTATTTGGTTGCGGTGGCGACAGAGACAAAGGTAAGCGCGCATTAATGGCGCAAGCTGCAGAGCAAAACGCTAATAAAGTGATTATTACCAGCGATAACCCTCGAACAGAAAATCCTGATGACATTATTGCAGATGTAGCAGGCGGTCTAACCCATCCTCAAAATGCACATTTAGAGGCTGATAGAGCAACTGCAATTCGTTTTGCTATAGAAAATGCTACAGCTGATGATGTTATTTTGATTGCAGGTAAAGGCCACGAAGATTATCAAATTATAGGCGATAAGCGCATCGACTTTTGCGATCGCCGCTATGTACAAGAACAACTAAAAAAAGCAGTAAGAGGGATAACACAATGATCCCAATGGATTTTGATTGGTTAGCTAATGTGCTAACAACTGATTATCAAGGTGATAATCAACACGTGCTAAATATAAATACTGATACTCGCACAGTGTGCGATGGCGAAGTGTTTTTAGCACTTAAAGGGCCAAATTTTGATGGCCATAAATTTATAGCTGAGGCTAAACAAAAAGGCGCTATAGGCGTTATTGTTCAGCACAAAGTTGATGTAGATATTCCACAATTTATAGTAAGCGATACACGTATTGCACTAGGTACAATTAGCACCGCTGTTATGGCCCAAGTGGCGCCTAAAACAATTGCAATTACAGGGAGTGTAGGCAAAACCACCGTAAAAGAAATGTGTGCAGCAATTTTGTCGGTTCACGGTGATGTATTAGCTACTAAAGGTAATTTTAACAACGATATTGGCGTCCCTCTTACGTTATTGCGCTTAGAGCCTCAACATCGTTTTGCTGTTATTGAGCTAGGTGCAAATCACTTAGGTGAAATTGCTTACACAACGGCAATGACAAAACCAGATGTGGCCGTTGTATGTAATGTTGCAGCAGCTCACTTGGAAGGTTTTGGTAGCTTAATGGGCGTTGCAAAAGCTAAAGGTGAGATTTTTGATGGCCTAAAAGATGACGGCGTTGCCATTGTTAATTGCGATAGTGAATTTAGCCAGTATTGGTTAGATAAACTTGAAGGGCGTAATGTTAAGCGCTTTTCTACAACCGAAAAACTCGATATTTGGGCAGAGAACATCACGCTTGATGCCAATGCACGTGCAAGCTTTACGCTTTGCACTAAAAACAAGCAAGTGCCTGTTACTTTGGCACTACCTGGTAAGCATAATATTAGTAATGCACTTATCGCTGCGGCGCTGACCAGTGAATTTGATGTAACCCTTGAAGAAATAGCCAACGCACTTGCCACAATGGGTGATGTAAAAGGGCGCGTTAATTTAATTGAAGTGTCTGATTTACTTACCGTGGTTGATGACACCTATAATGCCAATGTTAAGTCGGTAAAGGCTGCGATTGACTTGTTAAGTGATATGCAAGGTCACCGCATTTTAGCACTCGGAGATATGGGTGAGCTTGGTGAAGATGCACGTAAGTACCATCAAGAAGTTGGCGAGTATGCACTTGAACAAGGGATTGATGAGTTATTTACATTAGGCGTGTTAAGTAAATACGCAAGTGATGTGTTTGAACTCCCTAATCGTCACTTTTCGAGCCGCGAACAGATGCAGCAAAAAATTCAAGAAAGCATTAATAAAGTGAATAAAAAAACAACAATAGTAGTGAAAGGATCGCGCAGTTCTCGCATGGAATTATTAGTAACCGATTTAGTTAATGGCCAGCAACAAGCCATCAATGGAGTATCATAATGTTAGTTTGGCTGGCAGAGTATTTAACACAGTATTTTAGTGGTTTTCATGTTTTTTCGTATTTAACGCTACGTGCCATTTTAGGTATTTTAACTGCGCTAATTATGTCTCTTTATTTAGGGCCTAAGTTAATTCGTGGTTTGCAACGTATGCAAATAGGTCAAACAGTTCGCGACGATGGTCCGCAATCGCATTTGTCTAAGTCGGGTACACCGACTATGGGTGGCTTACTTATTTTAGCGGCTATTTTTACCAGCACGCTACTTTGGGCCGATCTATCAAATAAATATGTGTGGGCAACACTGTTTGTAATTGGCTCATTAGGTATTGTTGGCTTTGTTGATGATTACCGTAAAGTTATTCGTAAAGACCCAAAAGGTTTAATTGCTAAGTGGAAGTACTTTTGGCAATCGGTCATTGCATTAGTTGTAGCTACTGCTTTGTACTTTACCAGTGCACAAGCATCTGAGACATCACTTGTTGTTCCATTTTTTAAAGACGTATTACCGCAATTAGGTTTGTTTTATATTGTGCTTACGTACTTTGCGATAGTAGGTACATCAAACGCAGTAAACCTGACCGATGGTTTAGATGGCTTGGCGATTGTGCCAATTATTTTGGTGGCTGCAGCATTGGCAATTATTGCTTACTTAACAGGTAATATTAACTTTTCGGCTTACTTACATATTCCACATTTACCGCTAGCGAGTGAGCTTGTAGTTGTGTGTACTGCCATTGTGGGCGCAGGGCTTGGCTTTTTATGGTTTAACACTTACCCAGCACAAGTATTTATGGGTGATGTTGGCTCATTAGCACTTGGTGGCGCATTAGGTATTATTGCTGTTTTAGTACGCCAAGAGTTACTACTTATTATTATGGGCGGTGTATTTGTAATGGAAGCACTATCGGTAATATTACAAGTGGGGTCGTATAAACTGCGCGGACAACGCATTTTTAGAATGGCGCCGATTCATCATCATTATGAATTAAAAGGTTGGCCAGAGCCTCGCGTTATTGTGCGCTTTTGGATTATTTCTGTTGTGCTAGTGCTTGCTGGCTTAGCTACTTTAAAGATTCGATAAATGCAGTATTTAAACGAGATAAAAAACAAACAAATAACAGTGCTCGGACTCGGTGTAACCGGTCTGGGCATTGTGCGTTTTCTATTATCTCATGGCCTCGCCCCCAAGGTCGTTGATAGCCGAGCAACCCCGCCGGGGATTGATTGGTTAAAAGAGCATGCGCCAAATCTAGATACCCACTTTGGTAATTTAGATGACGCTGAGCTTTGTTCAAGCAATATGATTATTATAAGCCCTGGGCTTAGCTTAAAAATACCAGCTGTTGCAAATGCAATTAACGCAGGTGTTGAAGTGATTGGCGACGTTGAGTTATTTGCACGTATTAATACAAAACCGGTTGTTGCTGTTACGGGCTCTAACGGTAAATCAACCGTGGTTACGCTCGCTTATGAAGTATTAAAAGAAGCCGGCTATAAAGTTGCTTTGGGTGGGAATATTGGCACAGCGGTGCTTGATTTACTCAACGATGATTTTGATGTGTATGTACTTGAGTTATCTAGTTTTCAGCTAGATACCACAACGAGTTTAAAACCTGTGAGTGCAACGGTATTAAATGTGTCAGAAGATCACCTTGACCGATACGACAGTTACCAAGCTTATATAGACTCAAAGCTAAGTATTTATGGCGGTACAGAGCTTATTGTTGTCAATGCAGACGATATTCAAACACATCCAGTTGAGCGCGGTACAACCCCCCTAATCAGCTTTGGTGCTCAACAAGGTGATTACCATTTAGCGCAGCATAATGGCGAAACTCATTTTATGCTTAAAGGCGATGCCTTTTTACCTGTTGATACGCTTGCGGTAGTGGGTAAACACAATTATTTAAATACGCTTGCAGTAATGGCGCTTTTAAGTCCGTTTGAAGTAAGTAAAGTGCAATATAAAAATGCATTAGGTCAATTTAATGGGTTGGCTCATCGCTGCCAATTTGTAGCTGAACTTAACGGTGTAAAGTATTTTAACGATTCAAAGGCAACGAATGTTGGAGCGACCATTGCTGCAATAGATAGTTTAGCTAGTGACGGTGAAAATCTGATTGTTATTGCTGGTGGCGATGCTAAAGGCGCTGATTTAAACGCACTTAAACCCTACATAAAACAGCATGTAAAAGCATTAATTTGTTTTGGTAAAGATGCAAGTGACTTAGCTGCGATTACCAATAAGAGCTATTTAACTAACAACATGGAAGAAGCCGTTGCTTTGGCCAACGTACTTAGTAGTACAGGCAATATTGTTTTGTTAGCACCTGCATGTGCCAGCATTGATATGTATAACAATTATATGCAGCGCGGTGATGACTTTATTCAATGTGTTATGGCAGGGCAACTATGATTGCTTTTGCCGATATAAGAGATGCATTAACACCAAAACCTTCAGGTCAGTTGTATGATGTACCGCTGCTGTACTGCGTAATTATGTTAATTGGTGTTGGTTTTATCATGGTAACTAGCGCTTCAATGCCGACTGCTGAGCGGTTATTTGATGACCCATACCATATTACTATTCGCCACAGCATGTTTTTGGCAATGTCTTTTGTGCTTTTTTGGATAAGTGTTTGTGTGCCAATGGATTGGTGGAAACGATCCAACCCTTATTTATTAATACTAGGTATGGTGCTGTTAATAGCGGTATTAATTGTTGGGCGTGAAGTGAATGGTGCTAAACGATGGATACCTATTGGTCCTGTTGGTTTTCAGGTTGCTGAGGCCGCTAAATTATACTTTTTTAGTTATATTGCGGGTTATTTGGTAAGAAAACGCGAAGAAGTACAAGAAAATATTAAAGGCTTTGCAAAGCCAATAGCTGTATTTGCAGTGTATGCGCTACTTATTTTGCTGCAACCTGATTTAGGCACAGTGGTTGTTATGTTTGTAACAACGGTTGGTTTACTGTTTTTAGCTGGCGCTAAATTATGGCAGTTCTTTGTGCTTATTCTAACTGGCGTCGGTTTAGTTGTATTACTGATTATTGTTGAACCATATCGAATGGCGCGTGTTGTCGGCTTTTTGGACCCTTGGGATGATCCTTTTGGTAAAGGTTATCAGTTAGTTCAATCGCTAATGGCTTATAGCCAAGGTGGTTGGTTTGGCCAAGGCTTAGGTAACAGTGTACAAAAACTGCAATATTTACCTGAAGCGCATAACGATTTTATTTTTGCTGTAATAGGTGAAGAACTTGGTTTAATAGGCGTTGTAAGTATTTTAATGGTATTAGCTACTTTAGTATTTAGAGCGTTATTAATAGGCCAACAAGCGCTTAAATGTGGCAAAGAATACGAAGGCTATTTTTCGTTTGCCATTGGTATTTGGTTTGCATTTCAAACCATGGTGAATGTGGGTGCGAGCGCGGGTATTTTGCCAACTAAGGGTTTAACCCTGCCATTTATTTCTTATGGTGGTTCAAGCTTGTTAATTATGACCATTGCCACAGGCATTTTATTGCGCGTAGATTTTGAAACCAAAATGGCAACCAAACAAGCCACCTCACGTGGAGGCAAGCGATGAGTAAAAAATTAGTAGTAGTGGCTGGTGGAACTGGCGGACACATTTTTCCTGGTATTGCAGTGGCTGATTATTTAAAACAGCAGGGCTGGCAAGTTAGCTGGATTGGCACACCAGATCGAATGGAAGCAAGCGTTGTACCTAAGCATAATATAGATATTGATTTTATTAATGTAAAAGGTGTTCGTGGTAACGGATTAAAACGTCTTATTAAAGCCCCATTCATGGTAGTTAATGCAGTATTGCAAGCGCGTAAGGTATTGAAAGAACAGCGTCCTGATGTAGTACTCGCAATGGGCGGTTATGTTACGGGACCCACGGGAATTGCCGCAAAGAGTTTAGGTATTCCGTTAGTTATTCACGAGCAAAACGCTGTAGCGGGTATGAGTAATAAACTGCTAGCTAAGGTGGCTACACGTGTATTAGCAGCATTTCCAAGTGCTTTTGCACAGGGTCAAGCCGAGCTAGTAGGTAACCCAGTTCGCCAAAGCGTTATGAATATAGCCAAACGCGATGTATCAAGCCCTATTAATATTTTAGTGGTAGGGGGCTCGCTCGGTGCACAAGTGCTTAATCAAACATTACCAGAAGCATTTAAAGTACTAAATAATACAGCTCCTATAAGCGTATGGCATCAAACAGGTAAGGGTCATTTATCTACTGTAGAAACAGCTTATAAAATGCATGGCTTTGCGGATGGTAGTACAAAAATAGCTGAATTTATTGATGATATGGACGCGGCGTATAGCTGGGCTGATATTGTTGTTTGCCGTGCTGGTGCGTTAACTGTTAGCGAAATTGCAGCAGCAGGTAAAATGGCTGTTTTTGTCCCTTTTCCACATGCTGTGGACGACCATCAAACAGCAAACGCACAATATTTAGTGATGGCTAATGGCGCATTATTAATGCCACAAGGGCAGTTTAATAAACAATCAATTGTTGAACTATTAAGCCCATATTTAGCCCAACCTTCATTAATTACTGAAATGGCTACAAATGCAAATAAACAAGCCATTTTAGATGCCACAGCAAGCGTAGCAACGCACTGTGAGCAAGTAACAAATAAGAGAAAATAAGTGAAAGAAACGTCAGTACAAGAAAAACACACGCGCCCAGCAATGCGCCGAATAGAAACCATTCACTTTATTGGTATTGGTGGAGCCGGTATGGGCGGTATTGCTGAAGTACTCGCTTTTGAAGGCTACCGTATTACAGGTTCTGACATTGCTCATAGCGCTATGACAGATCGCTTAATTAAAGCCGGTGCTGAGGTATTTATTGGCCATCATGAAAATAACGTGAAAGATGCCAATGTAGTGGTTGTTTCAAGCGCGATTGATGAAACAAATCCTGAAATTATTGCAGCTAAAGCCGCAAGAATCCCTGTTGTGCGCCGCGCAGAAATGCTCGCAGAGCTAATGCGTTTTCGCCACGGTATAGCGATTGCGGGAACGCATGGTAAAACAACGACAACAAGCCTAATTGCAAGTATTTATGGACAAGCAGGGCTCGATCCAACTTTTATTATTGGTGGCTTGTTAAATAGCGCAGGTAGTAACGCAAAAGTAGGTAAAAGTGATTTTTTAATAGCAGAAGCTGATGAAAGCGATGCGTCGTTTTTACACTTGCA
This sequence comes from Pseudoalteromonas sp. SG43-4, assembly GCF_014164325.1. Classification (NCBI taxonomy): domain Bacteria; kingdom Pseudomonadati; phylum Pseudomonadota; class Gammaproteobacteria; order Alteromonadales; family Pseudoalteromonadaceae; genus Pseudoalteromonas; species Pseudoalteromonas sp. SG43-4. The sequence continues at coordinate 349,414 of NZ_JACJFB010000002.1, forward strand.
GCCAATGGTCTCGGTGATCACAAATATTGAAGAAGATCACATGGATACTTATGGCGGCAGTCTTGAAAAAATGAAAGACACGTATGTCGATTTCATTCATAACTTGCCGTTTTATGGTTTAGCTGTTGTATGTATTGACTCTGAAGTTGCAGCTGAGCTTATCCCGCGCTTTGGTCGCCCAGTTATTACGTATGGCGAATCGAAGGATGCTGATTATCGCATGAGCGACTTTAGCCAATCAGCTAATACGTGCACATTTACAGTAACTAACAAGCAAGGTGAGTGTTTAACTGCCACGTTGAATATGCCAGGTAGACACAACGCACTTAATGCAACCGCTGCGATTGCTGTGGCAAAAGATCAAAACATTGCGAATCATGCAATTTTAGAAGCGCTGCAGAAGTTTGAAGGCATTGGCCGTCGTTTTCAGCACTATGGTGAATTTGAAAACGAGCGGGGCAATGTGATGTTAGTTGATGACTACGGGCATCACCCTTCAGAGGTTGCAGCAACAATTGCAGCAGTACGTGAAGGTTGGCCTGATAAGCGTTTAGTAATGGTATATCAACCTCATAGATTTTCTCGTACACGCGACTTATACGAAGATTTTGTAAAAGTACTTGCTGATGTAGATCAGTTGCTATTGCTTGATGTGTATAGCGCTGGTGAAGATCCTATTGTAGGGGCCGACAGCAAAAGCTTATGTCGTAGCCTTCGTCAACGTGGCAAAGAGCCGCTACACGTAGCAACAAATGCTGAGCTTGCAGGTGTTTTGGCCGCAAATTTACAAAACAATGATTTAGTATTAACCCAAGGCGCTGGTAATATAGGTCAGTTAGTTAAAACATTAGCTGCAACGGGTATGTCGATAGAAAAACTTAAGCAAGGTGAAGTATGACTCAGGTAAACACACAATTTGGTAAAGTAGCGGTACTGCTAGGTGGTAACTCAGCAGAGCGTGAAGTGTCTTTACGATCGGGTCAGGCTGTTTTAAATGCGCTGCAAAATAGTGGTATTGATGCAATTGCATTTGACCCACAAAGTCGTTCTTTGTGGGAGTTAAAAGAATTAAATGTAGATCGCGTTTTTATCGCTTTGCATGGCCGTGGTGGCGAAGACGGCACAGTGCAGGGAGCACTTGAATTTATGGACTTGCCTTACACGGGCAGTAATGTACTAGGTTCAGCACTTGCTATGGATAAAGTACGTTGTAAGCACTTATTTAAATCAGCGGGTTTAAGCACTGCACCTTATACCGTAGTTGATGCTAAAAAAGGCTTTGATGCTGCAGCCATTATGGATGAATTTAAAAAGGTCATGGTTAAGCCATCGCATGAAGGTTCAAGCATAGGTATGGCGCAAGCAAGTACAACACAAGAGCTTGAAGATGCACTAGCTAATGCATTTAAGTTTGATAACCAAGTACTTGTAGAGCAGTGGATCACTGGTCGTGAATTTACAATCACGGTGCTTGGCGACGATGTACAACCAGTCATTGAGATGACGACACCTAATGGCTTTTACGATTACCAAGCTAAGTATCAATCAAATACAACCCAGTATCATTGCCCTGCAGATTTATCAGAGCAAGATACTAAGTACTTACAAGCCATATCGCTAGATGCGTTTGATTTAGTGGGTGCAAGTGGTTGGGGTCGTGTTGATGCTATGCAAGACGAGCAAGGGAATTTTTACCTGCTTGAAGTAAATACAGTACCAGGCATGACTGAAAAGTCACTAGTACCGATGGCTGCAAAAGCGAACGGGGCAACTTTTGAGCAATTAGTTGTTCGCATTTTAGAGCAAACGCTTTAATATGCATCCCCTTTTAGAAAAAGCTCAACAACTAAAACAGCAACTTAACTTTAATTGGTCGCTGATTTTTGGAGTGAGTTTTTTTCTGGTTGTGGTTATAGGCTTAGTACAAATAACCACAGGTGTATCTGATTGGTTAGTTGAAAATAAAGATGCTCAAATTAAGCACCTTACAGTGCAAGGGCATCCCAAATACACAGATGAAACGGCAATTATAAAAGCAATTAAAAAAGCCGATTTAAGTAGTTTTTTTGAACTTGATGTTAAGCACGTGCAGCAGCTAGTTCAAGACTTGCCTTGGGTTGCTACCGCTTCGGTACGTAAACAATGGCCTGATACTATACAGGTGTATGTAGTTGAACATGAAGTAGTTGCTCACTGGAATAGCGACTTGTTGCTCAACCAAAGTGGCCAAGCATTTCAAGCCAGCAGCGATAAGTTAGATGATAACTTACCGCAGTTATATGGCCCAGAAGGTAGCGAAGAAGAGGCGTGGGTTGCTTTTAAGCAATTTGATGAAATGCTCAGAGTTAATGGTTTAACATTAACAAGTTTGGCATTATCGGAGCGTTTTTCGTGGCAACTTTGGCTAGATAACGGGATTCGCTTAAATTTAGGGCGTAAAGATAAAGCCAAGCGTGTACAACGTTTTATAGACGTTTATCCACGAATGGAACAACGTGCAGATGCACAAGTAGATACAATCGATTTACGGTATGATACCGGCCTTGCAGTAAGCTTTAAGCCAATGCAAGAAGAACAATTACAAAATAAGAGTAAGGCATGACTAAGTCAGCAGAAAGAAACCTAGTAATAGGATTAGACGTTGGCACCTCGAAAGTGGTTGCCACGGTAGGTGAAATCACCGCAGATAACAAGCTCAGCATTGTTGGTGTGGGCAGCCAAGTATCTCATGGTATGGATAAAGGCGGCGTTAACGATTTAAACTTAGTGTCTGAGTCTATTCGACGAGCAATAGACGAGGCCGAGTTAATGGCTGATTGTCGTATAAGCTCTGTGTATTTGGGTATTTCTGGCAAACATATACAGTGTCAAAACGAAAGTGGTGTGGTGGCAATTAATAACACCGAAGTCACTGACGAAGACATTGAAAACGTAATACATATTGCGCGTTCTGTGCCTATTTCAGCAGAGCGTAAAATGCTACATGCATTGCCACAAGAATACAGCATTGATATGCAAGAGGGCATTAAAAACCCACTAGGCATGAGCGGCGTTCGTATGGAAGCGCGTGCACATATCATTACGTGCTCAAACGACATGGCAAAAAATATCGAAAAATGTGTAGAACGCTGTGGTCTTGAAGTCGATCAACTTATCTTTACTGCCCTTGCGTCTTGCTATTCTGTACTAACAGATGACGAAAAAGAGCTAGGTGTTGCAGTACTTGATATTGGTGGCGGTACTATGGATATCACCATTTATATTAATGGCGCACTTCGTCACTCTGCCGTTATACCTGTAGCGGGTAACCAAGTTACTGGTGATATTGCAAAAATATTTCGCACACCTATATCACATGCAGAGTCACTCAAAGTACAATACGCATGTGCTAGTAGCCAAATGGCAAGTAGCGAAGACACAATTGAAGTACCAAGTGTAGGCGGGCGACCAGCAAGGTTGATGTCGCGCCATACATTATCTGAGGTGGTAGAGCCTCGTTTTAGAGAATTATTTGAGCTTGCGATGGAAGAAATTCGTCGTTCAGGCTTAGAAGACCAAATTGCGGCAGGTCTCGTTATAACAGGCGGAACTGCTAAAATGACTGGCGCTATGGAAGTGGCAGAAGACATCTTCCAAATGCCAGTAAGAATAGGCAAACCAATCGGGATGGTTGGTTTGACAGACTATGTAGATGATCCTTCGTACGCAACCGCTGTTGGTTTGTTACAATACGGGCGTACCATGCAATCGATGAATGCACAAAAGTCGAAAGCAGAGGATAACAATAATTGGTGGAACCGCATTACTAAATGGTTCCAAGGCGAGTTTTAAGACTCAAGTCGGAGAGTAAACATGTTTGATATAATGGAACAACACAGCGAAGAAGCTGTAATAAAAGTAATCGGCGTGGGCGGTGGTGGCGGTAACGCTGTTGAGCACATGGTAAAACAACAAATAGAAGGCGTGCGTTTTATAGCCGCTAATACGGATGCGCAAGCATTACGTAACTCTGCTGCCGATATTACAGTTCAACTAGGCACGCAAATAACCTCTGGGTTAGGTGCGGGCGCAAACCCTGAAGTAGGCCGTAAGTCGGCTGAAGAAGATGCAGATACAATTCGTGCCAGCCTTGAAGGCGCCGATATGGTATTTATTGCAGCCGGTATGGGCGGTGGTACAGGTACTGGTGCTGCACCGGTAGTTGCTAAAATTGCTAAAGAACTCGGTATTTTAACCGTTGCAGTTGTAACACGTCCTTTTGATTTTGAAGGTAAAAAACGTGCAGCAGCCGCTGAACAAGGTATTAATGAATTGTCAGAAATTGTAGATTCACTTATTACAATTCCTAACAATAAATTGCTTAAAGTTTTAGGGAAAGGGACTACACTTCTAGATGCCTTCGCTAAAGCTAATGACGTATTATTTGGTGCGGTACAAGGTATAGCAGAGCTAATTACACGCTCTGGTTTAATTAACGTGGATTTCGCCGATGTTAGAACAGTAATGTCTGCAATGGGTACTGCAATGATGGGAACGGCGTCTGCGTCAGGTCCTGATCGTGCACAAGAAGCTGCAGAAGCAGCTATCTCAAGCCCACTACTAGAAGACGTTGATTTAACAGGTGCTAAAGGTATCTTAGTTAATATTACCGCTGGTATGGACATTGCGATTGAAGAATTTGAAATTGTTGGTAATCACGTTAAAGCACTTGCGTCAGAAAACGCAACGGTTGTTGTTGGTGCGGTAATCGATCCAGAAATGACTGATGAGCTTCGTGTAACGGTTGTTGCAACTGGTTTAGGCGGCGATCGTCGTCCACAGTTTGGTATTGTTGATAACGGCTTTAAAAAAGCATCAGGTTCTGATGTTGCAAGCACATCAAACCAAACGAGCAGCATGTACGTACCAAGTTTTGCAAGCCAAGATACAAACGCTGAAGAAAATACGACTAAAGAGCAAGCGCAAAGCAAAGAAAAAGCGCCTTCAACGAGTTCAAGTTCTTCAGCGCAAAATAGTAAAAAAGCAGATAAATCAGAAGGTGGTGATTATTTTGATATTCCCGCTTTTTTACGTAAGCAGGCAGATTAACATTTAATAATACTTTTGTTTGAAATATGTACAAATATTGAAAGGCAAAAGGATTTATGTTAAAATCCGCCGTCTAACTGTAACTGATTTAAAAGTGAGCATACCTATGATTAAACAGCGTACGATTGCACAAGTAGTCAAAGCCATAGGAATTGGACTTCATAAAGGTGAGAAGGTCACAATAACTCTCCGACCTGCGAGCGCAAATACTGGGATTGTATTTCGTCGTGTCGACCTTGATCCGGTTGTTGATTTTGAAACAACACCTGAAGCCGTTGGTGATACGCAGTTGTGTACCTGTTTAATTAACAAAGATGGTGTTCGCTTATCAACTACTGAGCATCTTATTGCAGCTGTTGCTGCAATGGGCATTGATAATCTAATTGTAGAATTAGACAGCTCAGAAGTGCCGATTATGGATGGTAGTGCATTACCATTTATATATCTGTTACAAAAAGGCGGAATTGAAGAACAAAACGTTGCTAAACGCTTTATCCGTATTAAAGAAAAAGTACGCATTGAAGAAGATGGTAAGTGGGCTGAAGTTGAACCATATGATGGTTTTCATATCGACTTTGAGATTGCATTTAACCACCCAGCTATCAATGAAAGTCGCCAACGTATTGGGTTGGATATAACAACGCAAAGCTTTATTGAAGAAATTAGCCGTGCGCGTACTTTTGGATTTATGAAAGATATTGAATACATGCATGCAAACAACCTAGCGCTAGGTGGTAGCATGGATAGTGCTGTGGTACTTGATGAATTCAAAGTTTTAAATCCTAATGGCTTACGTTATAGCGATGAGTTTGTTAAGCACAAGATATTAGACTGTGTTGGTGACATGTTTATGACAGGTCATAACCTTTTGGGTAAAGTAACTGCATTTAAATCGGGTCATGATTTAAATAATAAATTACTACGTAAAATTATGGCTACAGAGTCAGCATGGGAGTGGGCAACATTTGAAACGCCTGTGACGATGCCTGCACCCGGTCTTGAGTTAGCTCCAGCCTAAAAGCAGTAAAAGAACAGCTCACAAACAGTTATAAAAAATGACGCTAATTAGCGTCATTTTTTTTGCGTAAAATTTACTCTATTATAACTCTAAAAGAGCTTGTAACTGATTTAAATGAGTTACTGTATAGGTTGGTTTTATTCCATCGGCTAATTGCTCACCAGGGTGTTGTAACCAGCAAGTATCAATACCTGCATTGTTGCCGCCAAGTATGTCACTTGCAGCAGTATCACCCACCATAAGTATCTCGCTTTTATCTGGGTTACCCATTAGCTCAAATGTGTGCTCAAAAATCGCTTTATTTGGTTTTGCTATACCCACAAGTTCAGATATTACTAACCATTCAAACATATCTTTTAAGCCAGTATGCTCAAGGCGTACGGTTTGTAAGCGGGCAAATCCGTTAGTAATAATACCTAATCGAGCATTTGGCTTAAGTTTATTTAAAAGCTCAATAGCACCAGGTAATGGCTCGCAAATTTGCGCCATAGCATCTAAAAAAGCATCGTTTAGCTCTTTTGCGGGCACATTGAGTTTTGAAGCCCATTCATTAAAGCGTGTTACTTGTAAGTAATCTGCGCTAATAGTGCCATTTTGATAATCAACCCACAGCTGCTTATTGGTTTTTTGATAATGAATATAGTCGTCTTGGCTAAAATCTACGTTGTAAGCTTTAAACATGCGAGTCATGCCCGCTAAAATATCAAACCTAAATAAGGTTTCGTCTGCATCAAACAATACATAGTTGTATTTCATTAAACTTCCTAAATTAATTTGTTTGGCTGTAGAGATCTACGTGTAGAAAGGGCGCCATAGCTAAAGTGAGTGCTTGTGTATAGGTGCTTTCGCGCGTGGCGTGATTGTTTGTAAGTAACCCAATAGCGCCCCCTTTTTGTTTAACGTTGGTGGTATTAAATGCTTTGTCCATTACATCGCCAAGCTCTTCGCCGTTAAGTAATGCGTTATAAAGCACTTGAGGCAAGGGGAGGTTGCTGCTGCGCCCTACAACCTGATTTAAGGCATTATCAATAACTACGTAAGCAAAGGTTGCTGCACCATAGCTAAATTGCTCTGCACCGCCTTCCATTGCCACGTAGTAGTGAGCTTGGTAATGCTCTTTGCAATAATTAACACGGTTTTGTGCGCCAACACGTGTTTCTTCTTCGCCAATAGGTTGATCTGGCACATTGGATAGGGCATCAACACCTTGGCAATCAATTTCATGTTCAGGGAAATACATTGCAAAAATATGTTTAGCCGCGTTAATTTTTACAGGGTTTTTAGAACCCACAATAATTTTTAATGAGTACAACACAATGTCCCTTATTGTTACTAAAATCAGCAGTGTACGTGAGAGAGCTCAATCTTAGAAGAGGAGTTAAATAGGTATATCCAAAGGTGCTAAGTTTTCCAGTGCACGCTTTTTCAAAATAATATCTTTAATAAGTGGAGTAAGAACCAGCTCCATAGCTAAGCCCATTTTGCCCCCTGGTACTACAAGCGTATTAATACGAGACATAAAACTGCCTTCGATCATCCGTAAATAATAAGGAAAATCAACATCATCAATCCCCCTAAAGCGAATAACTACAAAGCTTTCATCAAGAGATGGAATATCTTTGGCGCTAAATGGGTTTGATGTATCAACGGTCGGCACGCGTTGAAAATTAATATGGGTACGAGAAAACTGCGGGGTAATATGATTTATATAGTCATCCATACTGCGCACAATAGAGCCCATAACCGCTTCGCGAGAATGGCCTCGTTCGGATGTATCGCGTATTAATTTTTGAATCCATTCAAGGTTAATAATTGGAACCATGCCTATTAATAAATCGACATGCTTTGCAACGTCTACATCTTGATCAACTACACCACCGTGTAACCCTTCATAAAACAAAATGTCAGTATTATGGTCAAGATCTTGCCAAGGTGTAAATGTACCTGGTAATTGATTGTACGGAACGGCTTCATCAAAGGTATGTAAGTAGCGGCGTAACTTTCCTTGACCTGTTTCGCTATAGTTTTCAAACAGCGTTTTTAAAGCGCCAAAGTCATTGGCCTCTCTGCCAAAGTAACTAATATGTTTACCTTCTTGTTGTGCTTCTCGAACTTTTTTATCCATTTCGGGGCGAGTGTAACGATGAAAGCTATCTCCTTCGACAAAAGCCGCTTGAATATTAAGGCTACGGAAAATATGTTTAATTGCATTCGTTGTGGTGGTTGTACCCGCACCAGATGAACCCGTAATCGCAATAATAGGATTTTTAGCTGACATGTTAATTCTCTTTTTTAGGACCAGGTTTTATAACCAGACTAAACTTAACATTATTTTAAGTCGTTTGGGTATCTTAAGAGTTGACTGACTTAGCTCAAGTGACGCCATCAGCAAATAACGTTATCATGAGGTGCTTAAAATTAAAACGAGAGAAAGCATGAAACTTATTAAACCATTACTTGGATTATTTTCTATAGCAGCGCTGAGCCCAATAGTGGTGCAGGCTAGCATGCCAAAAAGCCAAGTATTACTTGCTGATTTAAATACACCTTTCGGGGTACAAGTTAGTATTGTGAGCGATAAAAATAGTTATAACAACCAACCGCACTTAACAAGTACAGGTTTATACTTTACTCATGAAGTAATTAATAAAGGGCAAAGCCAAACTGATATTGCTTATTATGATTTCACGTCAAAAAAAGTTACCAATATAACTAACTCTCCCGTAAGCGAATACTCACCAACAGTTATGCCAAGTGGTGATGCGATATCAGCGATTGTTGTAGAAGCTGACGGTAAGCAAAAATTGTGGCAATACCCACTCAAAAATGAAGATGCGCCACGTCGTATTTTTGATTGGATTGAACCTGTTGGATACCATGCATGGGGTGTCCAAAATGATTTAGTGATGTTTATTTTAGGTAAGCCTCACACGCTTCAATATACTTCTGTTGCACAAGCGAAGGGGGAAATAGCTGCCAGTAATATTGGCCGAACGCTTATTTATAACAACTTAATGGCTGCATTTTTATTTAGTTACACTAAAAACGAGCAACACATTTTAGCGAGTTTTAATCCACAAGATAAACAAGTTGAAGACCTATTAAGGTTACCGGCTCAAGTTCAAGATTTTATTTTAAAAGATAATGCGACCATTGCTTATGCTATTAAAAACCGCGTTTATCAGCGTAAACTTGATGGAAGTGATGAAGTATCGCAATGGCTTAATTTAAGCACCTACTGCGAAACAAATATAACAAGAATGAGTTACAACAATGAAAAACTCGCTTTTGTATGTGATATAACAAAGTGAAGCAGACAAATAAATTCAGATTTTATTGTGTGTATGCGTTAATCTAATACGCAAATTAACTAATAGGGATTACACGTGGCTTATAGTGCAGACGAGCTGACAGAACAGCTCATTAAATTACAGTGCAGAAGTAATTTTAAGATTAAAAATATTGCAGAGTACATGTTAGTAAACTCTAAAGAAGCATTTTATACCCACAGCGAAAGCGGCAAGGGTAAAATAGTAATTCGCCCAGCATTTGAAGTGTTTAGCGATGATTTTAATGATATCGATGGCGTGACGCGTGCGCAAGGGTACTTCCATAGCAGTGAGATGACACGCTTTCCTACGCGCATTTTTAAAAGCGCTCAACCTATTCACTACGGTGTTGCGTTTAAAATAAATTCTGAGCAAGCAGCCAAAGATTTTATAGCCAAGCTAACTATGATTATTGGTAATTAATAAAGCAAAAATATAAACGTAAAAAGCCGCTGAATTTATTTTCAGCGGCTTTTGTTTTTTATAGCTCAATAAACCTAATAATTACTTACTTTTTAAAAAGCTATTAACCGATTCAAGTTCACGTGTTTTAAGCGCGATACAATCGTTTGTGCTTTCTTCAAGCTTACTTAATGTACGAGCGTAACCAGCTACATCAGCTACTTTTTCGTTAAAGAAGGTTTTTGTTGTCGCTAAACTTTCTGCATCACAGCTTGCAGTTGTAAAGTACGGCAAGTTAGGTATAAAGAACGGCGGTAAGCTTGCTGTTACTTTATCGTAGTTACTGTAAACCCAATCAATAAATAATGCTTGGCGCTCATCTGTGTAACTTTGACCTGACAAAATAGTACGCATGTCAGATGCCGTTACTTCATCCGTTAAGCTATAAGCTAATACCGCTTTTTGTAACTCAGGTTTACCAAAAAAGCCCATAGCTGCAAGCATGTTTGTGCGTACTTGCGGATCTTTAGTCGTTTTAAACGTTGTCATGAATTGATCAAGCAGCGCTTTGTCACCATGAAAAGCAGCAAGAGTTAAGTACGTACCCGCTAAGTATGGGTCTACCTTTTGTGGATCATTTAAATAAACCTGCGTTTGTTCTTTGGCTTTATTGATGACATTTTGATCTTCACCATCAAAACCTAAGCGTGATACAACGGCTGCACGAAGTTGTGCAATAGCTCCATCTTCACCCGCTTTTGCTTCTAAACCATATTTTTTAGCAGCAGGCGTTACTGCACCGCGAATAAATTCAGGCCATAGGTCTTTATTGCTATCGTCTTTAAAAGTGCGCTGTTGCGATACTAAGTAACCTAGTGCGGTATTTGCTACGCGAGGGTGGCTATCGCTTACGAACACTTCAAGTGTTTGCATTAACTTAGCAGCAGATATAACACCAGCATCAAGTAGCGCATCAGTAGCCGATAGTAACGCTAAGCGTTCACGGTCGCTCAGTACGCTTGGCGCCTTTTTAACAAGCGCGCTAAATTGTGCATCATCCATTACCCAGCGGTAGTAGCCTAGTGCACCTTGGTCAGGATAAATCCACTCTGGTTCAAAGTCTAAATCTAGTGTTTGGCTTTGTTTATTAAGTAATACGTTTGCTGTTTTTACTTTATCGCCAGCACCATATTTAATTGCAACTGGTACATTCCATAGCTGCTCTGGCGCATCAACGCCTGCGTTTACAAAGCGGCTTTGTGAAATAGTTAATTTGCTACCTTGTTGAGTTACTTTAACTAGTGGGAAAGAAGATTGCTCAATAAACGATTTTAAAACACTCGCTACGTCTTTATTTGACGCTTTACCAAGTGCTTCCCATAAGTCGGCCGCTTCAGCATTTTTATATGAAAACTCTTTTAAGTAGCTTTGAATACCTTTTTGAAATGCATCTTCGCCAATCCAGTTTTCAACCATAGCAAGTACTGAACTACCTTTACTGTAAGCAAGACCTAAACCGTCCATAATGTCGGCTTCGGTTTTAATTGGCTTACGAATAGGCTTGGTGCTTAGGCGTGCATCAAGTGCCATTACGTTGTTTTGTGGCAGGTCTAAGTGCGATTCAAACTCAGGGTTAAGCTGCTTAGTAATTTTTGCAGCCATCCAGCTAGCAAATGCTTCGTTTAACCATAAGTCGTTCCACCATTTCATGGTTACTAAATTACCGTACCATTGGTGAGCAAGTTCATGAGCAATAATTGATACATTACGCTGTTTTTTACTGCGTGTTGCTGCAGCTAAATCAACTAATAAAATATCTTCTCGGTAGGTTACTAAGCCTGAGTTTTCCATTGCGCCAAATGGAAACTCTGGTACCGCTACTGAGTCTAATTTTTTGTAAACGTAAGGAATACCAAAATACGCTTCAAGTGCGCCCAGTACTTTTGGCATGTTTTCTTTTGCGTATTGGGCTAAGTGAATTTTACCTTGAGGGGTAATTACACGACCAGGAATTGGCATGCCTTTAATATCTAATTCTTCAAATGGGCCAACAGCCATCGCGACTAAGTATGAAGGAATTGGCGGCGTTTTATCAAAAAAGTGTGTGGTCATATCGCCATCAACCGTTGTTTTAAGCTCAGGCGTATTTGAATATACTTTTTGTGATGTAGGCGCGGTAATCGTTAACTGAAATGGAATTTTGTAACTTGGCTCATCAAAAACAGGAAATGCACGGCGTGCATCACTCATTTCAAATTGAGTAAATAAGTAAGGTGTGCCTTGGTCTAACGTTTTGTATAAACCAACACTTTGACGGTTATATGGCGCTGAAAAATCAACTTTAAGGGTGTATTTACCTGGTTGAATTTGCTCATCACAGCTAAATTTAACTTTACCTGTTTTAAGCATTTCGTTGTTTAAGTCACAGTTTTCGTCGCCAAGCAGTTGCGCCATTTTAACAGCGTAAGCTACGCCATTTAATTCAATGTATTTTGTTGGTTTTAGTACTTCTAGGGAAATCTCAGTCATCCCTGTGAATGTATCTTGGCTCGGATCGAGTGTTAACGATACCTGTTGTGAACTTGGTTTTGCGAGTTTTTCAATAACGAATTCGTTAGCGTTTGCAGCACCCATTGCCAAAGCAACGCTCACTGTTAAGAGGCTTTTAAGAAACATAGTGATCCCTAGATTGTTGTTGTTAGAAACTACCCTAAATAGGCTTTTTTATGCTCATATTATTAGGGGGTTAGATATCCTAACAGTTTTTTTTAATAGAGTAATTGATTATAACGATGACTTTAAGGGGAAATAGTAACAAAGTTTGTCAGTGGCTTTCGCGTCTTATAAAACGCTGCCAATGCAGGTGTGGGTTAATAATACGTATTTTTTGGATCACGTTATTTAATAAAAGCACGTCCTTAAATTCATTATGTGGGTATTCGTTAAATCCCATGAGATAATTAAAGGCGTCTTTAGAGTTGGCTTGCAGAGCATGTATACGCACTTGTTGCTCAAAGTTAAGACGAAGACTGCTTATGGCTGTTTTCATACCGAGTTGATCAACGTTTGGTATATCACACTTTTGTAAATAGCCGGCTCGCTCACCTTCACCTGAAAACCAAATACGGACTTTTTCACTGTATCTGCCAGTTTTAGCGGGTAAGTCGAACATTAATCGTTGTTGATTTTGTGATTTTATGAATGCTAAATATTCATTAAACCCGGCATCTATAAGTGCCTGATGCACTGGAACTAAGCGAGGTTTTATCTTACCGTGAGTATGAAAATTAAAACATAAGACATCTTTTTCAAGGGACAGATCATCAAGCGTTAGATAGCCAATTTCATCGCTATATGCACCACTGTAGTATGCAATTAGAGGAAGCCAAAAATGCCAGTGTTTTGGTTGCTCACGTGCAACTTTAAAATCACCGTATATATATCCATTATAAAGAGTGTGCAGTTCCATGGCTGAAAAGGGCCGGCGACCAAGATGGGTTTTCAACGTAATACCTTGAAAATAATGATGTGTTTTATTTTATACCCAACTAGCAGTAGATGCTAGTCGGGTTTTATCCGCTCTTAAAATAAAGCGTATAAAGTATTATTCACTTAATGCGCGAGCTAAACCAGTAGGTTCAATCTCTGTACATACTTGGTCATCATTCCAGTTAATGCCAACAAGTGCGTTATCTTCATTTAAATCTTCAACCCATGCATCTAAAAATTCATCAAGATTTATTTCTACAGGGCTGTAGTCTTTCCACTCTTCTTTACATTGCGCTTTAGCTGCTTCTTCACTTTCCCAAAGCAGTAGTACGTCAGTTTCGTCAAATTGGTTAGAATCGCACACTACAAAGCCATTATCTTCTGCACCAAGTGCCCAAATTACTTCGCTAACACGTACTTTTTCTACAAAGTTAACTAGTTGTGATTCAATTTCGATATCGCTCATGTGTTTACCTTTTTAAATTAGTGACGAGGATTAGTATCTATTGCTGCTTGACGCTTGCAATATTGCTTATGAAAAGCAACAAGCTCTGAATACTGACTAAAGTCAGTTAATTCACGAAAGCAAATCCAATCAAGCAGGCAGTATAAACTGATGTTGAGGTATTCACAGCTTTTAAATTCTTCATCGCTTAAATGGGTATTTAAAAAGCTTAATGTTTGTTCAATTCGTTCGTTTTGCAAATTAAAAAAGAGTTTATCGCTTTTGGTGTCAAATCCAGAGCGTTCACATAGCAACATTTCTACTAGCGAATCGTTACAGGCATTTATAGTCGTAAGTAAGTGCTCTTGCGGCCACGTTAGTTTTGGTTGACCTGTTTTTTCAAGTAAATAGCGCAATATAGAATTAGAGTCACTAAGTGTTAAGTCGCCATCTACCAGAATAGGAATCTTTCGAGCTGGATTTTTACTGGCCATAGTAGGGCGATCTTGCTCAGAAAATATATCAAGACTCACAAGCTCTAGTTTACAGTTGTTTTGTTGTGCCCAAATTCTAATTCGGCGCACGTAAGGTGAAGGTACAGAACCAATTAATTGCATAATTACTCCATAAAAAAGCCGCATAAGCGGCTTTTATAAAACGTTACTTACGATACAGTTAAATTTATTCTGAACGGCTAGTAACTTCAAGTAAATGATAACCAAATTGAGTTTGCACAGGGCCTTGTACTTGGTTAATTGGAGCTGAAAACACAACTTTATCAAACTCTGGAACCATCATACCAGGACCAAACTCACCAAGAGCACCGCCATCTTGACCTGATGGGCAGTTTGAATGCGCTTTGGCTAATTCAGCAAAGTCTTCGCCTTGCTCAATTTTTGTTTTTAAGTCTAAGCATTGTGCTTCACTGTCTACAAGTATATGTCGTGCGCTTGCTACTGTCATAAAATCTCCCGAGTATAGTGTGGTGTTTTTTTAACCGAATTAAAATATCATTCTAGTTAGTTTCAACTAATTGTACCAGTATAAACTTATTTATCAGAAAGCACAGTTTCAATTGCAGCAATCATTTGTTCTGAATCAGGTGCTGCTTTGCTGTTAAACCGTAAAACCGTCTCACGATCAGCAGACACTAAATACTTATAAAAGTTCCAATTTGGAGAGCTAGTTTGCTCATTCAAATATTTAAAAATTGGATTCGCTTTACTACCACGCACTTCGCTTGTAGCAAACATAGGGAAGGTTACACCATAATTTACAAAGCATACTTTTGCAGTTTCTTTTTCACTATCCTCTTCTTGAAAAAAATCATCAGAAGGGAACCCTAATACGACTAAGCCTTGTTCTTTGTATCGTTGATATAGCGCTTCAAGGCCTTTAAATTGGGGTGTAAAACCACAGTTGCTTGCCGTGTTTACTATTAATAAAGGCTTATTTTTAAATTGGCATAAATTAATAGATTCTTTTGAGCGCAGCTTTCGAATATCGACATTGGTAAAATCTTGACAGTCTTGGGTAGAGGTTTGGTTAATAGTTGATGATGTTTCAGCGTGGAGTGGGGCATTAATAAATAAAGCCATTAATCCTATTATAATTTTTTTTAGCATTACATTACCTAAACTTTTCAATTGTTTGATTGGATAATCATACGCTAATATGAAACAAATTGATCAACCTTTGAATGACCTATGACAACCCGTTTAGCAACTATTGATGATCTTAATGAAATTGTAGCCATTTATAACGAAACCATTGCAGGGCGAATGGTAACTGCAGATACCGAAGAAGTTACTGTTGACGAAAAGCGTGACTGGTTTAATAGCCATAACGATAAAAGGCCTATTTATGTTTACTGCGAAAATAACCAAGTACTTGCTTGGGTAAGTTATAAATCGTTTTATGGGCGTCCTGCTTACGATGGCACAGTAGAGATGAGCATTTACATTACCCGTAAAGCACAAGGTAAAGGGCTTGGTAAAAAGCTAATGATATTTGCTCAAACACAAGCTAAGCAATTAAATATTAAAGTATTGCTTGGTTTTATTTTTAGTCATAATTTACCCAGTGTTAAATTATTTAAGCATTTTGATTTTGAAATATGGGGCGAGTTACCAAGCGTTGCCATAATGGATAACAAGCCCTACAGCCTGACTATTTTTGGAAAGCATCTTAAATAAACTGTTTTTTGAAAGCTTGTAATATTTTTTTACAAAATAACGATAGGGCTTTATGCCAATTAAATAAAAATAGACTACGCTATTAGGATATTAAGTTTATTAATTTGAAGTGTGGCTTGATGATTCGAAAAATATTAATTATTGATAGTAGTAGTGTCATCGCGATGCGTGTGAAAGTGCTTTTAGAATTAATAGGGTGTGAGGTCGAATTAATTCATTTCAGCATGCTAGACATGTATACCAATATAGGCGATTACGACTTAGTTGTTGTTGCCCATGGTGTGCCTGTTGATTCTATAAAACCGCTTGTAAGCGAAGTAGCGCAAGAGCGCTTTATGCTGCTTGCGCCAAAAGCACAAAGCGGTGAACAACTAACTGCGTTTAGCGAGCTAAATCATATTGCGCCTGACGCAACCGTGGTCTACCCATTTTTTTCTAATAAAGAAATTACTTCTCTTTTAGAGAGCCTATTAGAATTAGGCTCTAACCATATTTTGCAATTACCTACTATTTTACTCGTCGACCATGTTCCTGAACGTCTCGAAAAAATGAAAAATAGCTTAATCGGTGCTCATATCGAGACTCATACTGCAACAACCTCCGCAGAAGCTTTAGAAATTAGTAAAGAAAAGCAAATAGATATACTGATAAGCGATTTTATTTTAGATGACGGAACAGGTTTAGGAATTTTTTCAAATTTAAAAGTAACCCAACCGCATTGCCGCTGTTTGTTATTTACCTCACGCCCTGATCAAGTTTCAATGATCGACGCAATTCGTCAAGGCGTAGAAGATGTACTTATTAAACCTTTAAACGATAGCTCACTATTACAATCAATACATAAATTATGGCAAACAGAGTTATTAAAACGTCATAACGCAGAGCTTGTAGAAAGGCTACAAGATACGGTTGATGCCCTAATTGAAAAAGACAGCCTACTTCAGGTTATTTATAAACATACGCCCGATGCAATTATGTTATTTGAAAAGTGCGGTAGAGTGATAGAAGCTAATGATGCTTGCTTGAGACTATTTAACTTACCGTTTAATGAACTCGAAGGTAAATCAGTATTTGATTTTTTAGATGATGATTCAATTTTAGGTATTAAAGATAAGATTTCGACATTAAATAGTAATCGACAATTTAGCTGCGATTTACGTTTATCTAAAACAGCAGGAGGTTATATACCCTTAGTTGGCTCTTTTAATGAGATAGATCACCATGGCGAAATAGCACTTGCGGTCATATTTAAAAATGTAACCCATCTTAAGCAAAAAGAGGATTTATTACTTGAAGCAAAAGATGTTCTTGAAGAGCAAGTAAGAGCACGTACTTCACAACTCGAGCATGCTAAAAATGTGGCTGAGGCTGCAAACTTAAGTAAATCAGAATTTTTAGCAAACATGTCGCATGAACTTCGAACACCTATGCACTCTATTTTAAGCTTTTCTCGTTTTGGTTTAAGTAAATTAGAAGCTGGAGATTTTGCAAAAGAAAAACTCATTAAGTATTTATCGCGAATAGAGAGTAGTGGTGAGCGTTTACTGTCGTTACTAAATAATTTACTCGACCTATCTAAGCTAGATGTAGGCAAGTTTCCATTTAACCCTCGTCCCTATAATTTAGCGAATATTATTAAAACAAGTATTGATGATGTGTCTGGTACGGCAATGGAAAAAGAAATTGAGATTATATTTACCGCACAGCCATTACCTGTAATTGCACAATGTGATGAAGAGCAAATAAACCAGTTACTTCGAAACGTACTAGGTAACGCACTTAAATTTAGCGAACCTAAAAGTAAAATACGGGTAAATTTAGAGTCAGATAATAAGCTTGCTACTATAGAGGTTACCGATAATGGGGTCGGTATACCAGAAGATGAGTTGGAGCATATTTTTACTAAGTTTGTGCAAAGCAGTAAAACAAATAGTGGTGCTGGTGGCACAGGGTTAGGCCTTGCATTGTGTAGAGAGTTTGTATCTTTACACCAAGGTGAAATCACTGCACGTAACAACGAAAATGGTGGTGCAACTATATCTATACAAGTGCCATTAGAAATAAACTTAGACGAGCATTTAGCTGAAGATCAGTTAATACAACACAGTAATTAATTGTTTTTTGGCATACCAAGTAACTTTTTAAAGAATTTGAATGGATGATAAATTATGGCCTTAACTAAAATACTTGCCGTTGATGACGAACCCTTTAACCTTGAAATTATTGAGGAAATTTTAGAGGAGCTTGATTTTGAATTACAAGTAGCAACAAATGGTCCTGAGTGTTTAAACATGGTTGAAGGTTATATGCCTCAGGTTATATTACTCGACGTAAGTATGCCGCAAATGAACGGCTATGAAGTATGTAAAGCACTTAAAGCAAATCCAAATACCGCACACATCATTGTTATGTTTGTTTCTGCTCGCGGCACTGTTGAAGAACGCATGGAAGGCTATTCTGTTGGCGCAGAAGATTATATTGTAAAACCTTTTGGCCATGACGAACTTAAATCTAAGCTTAAAAATTTAAATCAAGTACTCGTTGAAAAGCAAAGCCTAGAAAAGCAAGTTGAAGATGCAACATCAACTGCATTTAATGCAATGGCCAATAGCAGTGAAATGGGGCAAATAGTTAACTACGTTGAAAACATAGGCTTTATTAACGATCCTCAAGAGCTAGGTAAAGCGCTTGTAGATTGCCTTCAGTCTTTTGATTTACAAAGCAATGTAGAATTTAGAGAAAATAATGAAATTAGCCACTTTGCGCTAAACGGCGTGTGTTCACCTATTGTGGTGGAGCTATTTGAAATGCTGAAAAACAAAGGGCGCTTACATGAGTTTTCGCACCGAATTTTAGTTAACTATGAATTGATTAGCTTACTCATTTTAAATATGCCCGATCATGACCCTGATAAGCATGGTCGTATACGCGACCACGTATGTTTTATTGTAAGTGTTACCGAGCAGCAGCTACGCGCCATCATGACCAAGAAAATGCTTGAATCACAACGAGCGAAACTTAATGCCGTAGCAAGTACTGTTCATAGTAAGTTTCATAGCTTAATTAGCTTGTTGAATGAAAACCGTCAAAACAACGAAAAAGTGTTTAAACAGTTACAAGAAGAGCTCGAAGAACGTATCCCATCAATGGGACTGGATGAAGATCAGGAGGTGTTTATTTATAAAAAAGTAGATGAAACTATCCAAAACTCAGTAGCAAGAGAAGAGTCTGTTAAACAAGTCAAAGCAGCCTTTACAGAGATAGAACAAGATCTATCGTTACTTTTGAAAAACTAGTTACTTCGCAATATAAAGGTTTACTTAAGCGGTGCTATGCATCCCTTGGTAAGCCTTTTTCTACAATTCTAATTAACCTAGCTGTTTTACGAATTTGTAATCGTTGTTTATCGTTTTGCTGAGCAAGTGCCCATTCAATATGCTCTAAAACAAGTTCGCTGCATATTTGGCTTTTATCTTGTAGGGCATTAATAATAGCGGGGCTGAACTCTGCATTACCTAAACCAACTGCTAAATTACGTAACCAACGTTCGTGGCCAATGCGACGAATAGGGCTGCCTTCGGTGTTTTTTAAAAATGTAGGCTCATCCCAAGCAAACAGCTCAAGTAAATCTTTATCTTTTAATTGAGTGCGAGGATGAAAGTCATTTTCGTCAGTTATTTGTCCATAACGATTCCAAGGACATACCAACTGGCAATCATCACAACCATAAACACGATTGCCTAATAAAGTTCGGTACTGCTCTGGTATTGTCCCTTGGTGTTCTATGGTTAAATACGATATACATTTACGTGCATCAACAGCGTAGGGCTCTACAATTGCACCTGTTGGGCAAAGAGTAATACAAGCAACGCATTTACCGCAGCCTTCAAAGGTGTTTTCTGCATCAATTGGTAGAGGTAAATCAATAAATAGCTCGCCTAAAAAAAACCACGACCCAGCTTCTTGGTTAATTAATAACGAATGCTTACCACGCCACCCTAAGCCGGCTTTTTCGGCAAGTTGACGCTCAAGTACAGGGGCTGAATCTACAAAGGGTCTAAAGCCATACTCGCCAATTTCTTGCTCTATTTTTTGGCCGAGTTTTTTTAAACGATTACGCATTAATTTATGGTAATCACGACCTAATGCATAGCGGCTTATATATGCTTTTTCTTTATTTTTTAAGGTTTTTGCAAAGCCAGCATCGGGAGGCAGATAATTCATTTTTACGGATATAACACGTTGTGTACCAGGCACTAATTCAGCAGGGCGGGCGCGTTTCATACCGTGGGCAGCCATATAATCCATCGAGCCGTGGTAGCCTGCATCAAGCCAACGTTGCAATTGGGCTTCGTGCTTAGATAAGTCAATATCAGTAATGCCCACTTCGCTAAAGCCAAGCTCTTGCCCCCAGGTTTTTATTTGTAGGGCTAATTTTTCATAGTCTGGGGTAGGGTTGCTCACACGCTTTACACACTTAAATTAATAGCTGCGTAATTTACCATATTTCTCTGAGCCCGAAAACGCTTCTTAGTGCACAAAGCGCTTTAACTGTTGTTGGGTTTGTAAGCTAAGCTGTTGAGATTGCTCGCTATCGGCTAATGCCGTATCTATTTGTAGTTTAGCTTGCTCCCCTAAAGCTACGATTTGCTCTACCGATTGGTGAGTCGTACTTTGGGTGCCCTCAAGCAAATGTACAGCACTGGCTATTTGTTGCAGCTGCTGCTGGTTGTGCTCAAACTCACTAAGCATTTTAGTAAAGCCATCACAGGTTGCACTAATTGAGCTTTGTGCGTTATTAGAGTGAGTCATTAATTGCTCTGACTCTTTATTTGTCTCGTTTACCAAATCATTCATCTGACTTATGAAGTCGCTAATCTGCCTAGTTGCGCCACTTACCTTTATTGAAAGCGTGCGTACTTCGTCTGCAACTACGGCAAATCCTCTGCCAGCTTCACCCGCTCTAGCTGCTTCTATTGCGGCGTTGAGGGCTAACAAATTAGTTTGATCAGAAAACTCTTCAACCATTTTTAAAATACTACGAATGTTTTCACTGTTCTCTTTTAGTCCCGCAATTGTATTTGAAAAGCTACCTAGCATATTAGTAATAAGTTTTACCTGCTCTACTAAAGCAGCGAGTTCTGACGCAGATAGTTTTACAAAGTTAAGGTGTTCATTATTAACGTTATGTACGCTATCTGTATTATTTACTATGTCTTGTAAGCTTTGGGTTATTTGCATACTGGCATTAATAATACTGTGGCTTAACTGTATTTGTTGCTCACTTGATTGCTCAGTATTTTTCATTGATTCAGTGACTTGTGTATTGCTGTGTGCACTCGCTTGAGCACTGTTATATGTTGTGCTGAGTAACTCACTTAAATGGGCAGTAAATATATTGTATTGTGAACTTAAATCTTTAAATTCGTCATACGAAAAGTGGGGAAGTTTTGCTGCTAAATTTGCATCTTGTTGGTTTATTTCTATCAAAGTATCGCGCATAGCAGTAACAGGGCGAACAATTAAAAAACGCATATAAAAAAGAGTAAAAATAAAACCAGATATAATCACAAGCGTAAGCAGCCAAAATAGCCCTGTATTTTGCTGTTGTTCGCTTAAACTCTGATGCAGCCAAAATAACGTAATTGCTTGGAACAATAATACAAAACTTAAATTACCGACTATTTTACGGGTTAACGTAAAAAAGAATGTTTGCTCTATATAGTTATAAATTTTCATGAAACCACTCATTATGCTCAAGCCCTACGATTGTTATTTAAGTAAGGGGAATGTAAGTTAGCCTTTTTGTAACGACAACAAGTAAGCTTTGGTTCGCGCTGGGTAATTTGTAAAAATTCCGTCTATGCCATACTCAAGCATTAGCGCTATATCTTCTTCCCTATCGACTGTATAAGCATAAATCTTTAGGCCTCTTTTTTTTGCATCCTCTGCAAAGGCCTTATTTATAAAGGTTTTATCTGCATGTACGCTATAAGCGTTTAAATCACTAGCAAACTTTGCATAGTTAATTGGAATAGAAGAAGTAAGGGCGCCTATTTTAAGCCATGGTAGCTTGTTTTTAAGCCACTGTAGTTGATGATGATCAAACGATGATACTAAAATATTGGTTTTCGATATTTTTTTAGCTTCAATGTTTTGTTCTAATTGAGCCACAAACCTTTCTAGTGCAAACGTGTGTTTAAGCTCAATATTTAATAAAGATTTATTGTTATTCCAATCAAACAGCTGCTGAAGAGTAGGAATTTTTTCACCATTTCCAGCATCAAGCTTAGAGAGCTCATGAGCGGTAAAGTTACTCACCCTGCCTTTACCGCTGGTGGTTCTATCAAGCCATGAATCGTGTATTACCATGTAATCATCGAAGGAACTTTGAATATCTACTTCAATACCATCAACACCTACTTTTAACGCTTCTAAAATAGCGCTTTTGGTGTTTTCAGGAAAATCCCCACTGGCACCACGGTGTGCAAATACTTTCATTGTCGAGCCTTTTTAGTGATTGACCACGTTTCAAAACAAGCGGCACTCACTATGAGTGCTCCACCAACTAACGTCATAACAGTAGGACGTTCATGAATAATTACTATAGCCAGTATGGTGCCATAAAGTGGCTGCAAGCAAGAAATTAACCCCGCAGTTGCCGCTGATAAATGCTTTAAACTTGCTGCAAATAACGAGTGCGGTGTAGCTGTAAATATAACACCCGCTACAGCAATTAAAATCAGGTCATGATTACTAACCTCATACACTGGTACTTCTATAAATGCATACAACATAATGCTTGCCACTAAGGTTTGATAAAACATCGTTTGCGGCCCGCCATATTGGCTAAAGTAGCGCTTATGAGTAATGTTTCTTATTGAAAAAAACAATGCTGATATCACACCTGTTATTACACCTAGGGTTACATCATCGCCCAAGTTTGCACTTGGTACTAATAAGTAAATACCTAAAACAACCACCGCTGCACTTATTATATCTTTTGCTTTTGGCCTGCTTTTATTAAATAAGGGTTCTAAAAACACCGTCATTACGGGGTAGCTAAAAAATGCCAGCATTCCAATAGTTATACCAGCCATTTGCATACCAGCAAAATAGGTAACCCAGTGAATACCCACCGCAACACCTAAAAATAACGCAATAAGATAGTCTTTAGGTTTGTTGAGTTTAATTTGTTTTTTTTGAAAATAAAGCATGGCTAAAATAGCCATTCCTGCAATTGCAGTTCTGTAAACGGTAATATCTAAAGCATTTAAACCAATAAGTTTGGCAAATAAAGCGGTCCCGCCAAAAAGTAATACCGCTATGTGTAAATAAATTAAACTTTGTTGCTGAGGCTGCATTTAGTTTCCTTGTTGTACTTTTTGAATATATTAACATTGCTTAAAAATTCTTAAGATGAATTTTTTCCGCATGACAAAAGTCATTAAAGTTGATGACACTTCACACTCTTATTATTTTTGTACGCGGGCATAGTTACCTTACTCAACAGGAGGTAATTATGAATTCTTTAATTTTAATCAGCTTAACTATTAATGAAGTGCTAGAGGCGTTAAGTTTTACTATTACGTACGCAGATTGCTTTATGCTGGTATGCATTTTTATGTTATTTATATTTATTAATAAAAATAGTGCTATAAGTAAAAATAATATGCCTGAGGTATTAGTATGAGCTCGTTAAGCAGCTTTTCTCAACAAAGCGATAAAGGTTTTTGGAAATATGGACATTTAATTTTTACCGGCTTTTATTTACTCCCGCTAATAATTAATTTTTCGAGCTTTACCGTTAACCAAATTGTTATGTCTTTAGCCTTCTATGTTGCTTTTATTCTTTTGTATATAAAAGCAATAAACTGTAAAAGTGCAGGGGTGACTAAGTTATTTGTAGCCATGCTTTTAATTTGTTTTTGCGCTACTTTTTACACCACAGGTACGCCTACTTTATTTGGTTTCGTAGCCTACATAGCAGGCTACTCTTACAGCTACCGTCAAAGAATTTATGCTGCGATCGCAATTATATTCACGGTTTTATTAAGCACATATATTGGAGATATAGGTAAGGTTCAATACTTTTTAGGCGTTGCTTTGATTCTTTGCGCCACATTATTTAGTTACGGTATTGCAGCAAAAAGAGAAAGCTTATACAAAAAGCGCGAACAAGAAAGCGCTAACCAACTAGAGCAATTAGCAGCTATTGCAGAGCGAGAACGAATAGCTCGCGACTTGCATGATATTTTAGGCCACTCATTGTCATCTATTGCTCTAAAGGCTGAGCTTGCTAATAAATTAAACCAAGGAGAGCGATACGCTCAAGCAAATAGCGAAATTGCACAAGTGGCCGATTTGGCAAGGCAGTTGCTTAGCGATGTAAGAAGCGCCGTA
The DNA here is from genome assembly GCF_014164325.1 of Pseudoalteromonas sp. SG43-4. Classification (NCBI taxonomy): domain Bacteria; kingdom Pseudomonadati; phylum Pseudomonadota; class Gammaproteobacteria; order Alteromonadales; family Pseudoalteromonadaceae; genus Pseudoalteromonas; species Pseudoalteromonas sp. SG43-4. Next base: position 373,783 of record NZ_JACJFB010000002.1, read on the forward strand.
AGTGATTTAAAACAGCTTAATCTTGTCAGCCAAGTAGCACAGTTAAAGCAAAGGTTAATAGAGCAAGGATTTAACGTTTCATTTAATGTGGTTTTAAATGCTCTGCCCGCTAAAGTAGAGGGTATAGCAGGCCTTATAATTAAAGAGGCAGTTACTAACTTATTACGCCATAGCAACACAAAAAATTGCGAAATAAATATAGAACAAACAGCGCAGCAGTTACTTATAACCGTAATTGACCATGGTCCGTGCAGTACATTGAATTCGGGCAATGGCCTAAATGGTATTAAAGAGCGAGCAGAGCAACTAAATGGCAGTGCAGCATTTACCTGTGGCGATAATTTTACTTTAAAAGTAGTGCTGCCAATTACAGCTAAGGATTTATAATGATCAGAGTATATTTAGTGGAAGATCAGGCGCTTGTACGCGACGCAGTAGCAGCATTGTTAGGGCTTGATTTTAATATTGAGATTATTGGGCAAGCAAGTAACGGGCAAGATGCACTTAATGCAATTGAGGCACTTGATAGTGATTTACATCCCGATATAATTTTAACCGATATAGAAATGCCAACCATGAATGGTATAGAGCTTAGCGAAAAAATAGCCGCTAAATTTCCTGCTATAAAAATGGTTATTATGACTACATTTTCTCGTGCGGGTTATATTAGGCGAGCGCTTACGACTGGCGTTAAAGGTTTTATTTTAAAAGAAGCACCAAGTGAAGAGTTAATAAATGCGCTTAAAAAAGTAATGCAGGGACAAAAGGTAATTGACCCAGAGCTTGCTATTAATGCATTAGGCGACGCAGATCCACTTACCGATAAAGAGCGCAAAGCCCTTAAACTTGCAAGCGATGGCCTTAAAACAAGCGACATAGCTAAGCAGTTATTTATTAGCGAAGGGACTACGCGTAACTACTTATCTGATGCCATTGCAAAATTAAACGCTACTAACCGCATAGATGCTGCGCGTATAGCTAAACAAAAAGGGTGGCTTTAATCAGTGGGTTTATAAATTATAAGCAAAGTATTACTATGATATGTAAAAGTAACGAACAGCGCTTAAAATTAGCTTAAAACGCGCTAAAAGAGGTTTTAATGGCAAATTTAATAGAACTAACAACTAAAAATAATATCGCTATACTCACCATGAATACCGCTGAAAACCGCCACAACCCAGCGTTTTTGGCTGAGTTTAATTTACACCTAGACCACATTGAAGCAGAACAAAATATTAAGTCAGTTATTTTAACGTCTTCAAGTGATAAAAACTGGTCATTGGGTATCGACCTCCAATGGATGTCTAATCCAAGTATTTTACCTGCAGCAATTTCAGACTTTATGATTCAAATAAGTGACTTATTTAAACGCATAGTTACTTTTCCTATGCCTATTATTGCTGCGTTAAACGGGCATACCTATGGTAATGGTTCTGTACTTGCGTGTGCGTGCGACTTTAGATTTATGAAATCAGACAAAGGCTTTTTTTGTTTTCCTGAAGTGGATGTAATGGTGCCGTTTGTTCCATCGATGTTTCCTATAATTAATAAGGCTATTTCGCAAACCTTCTTTAATCGTCTAGCTATGTCAGGAGAGCGGGTTGGTGCACAGCAGTTGCTAGAGAACAAAGTAGTTGAAGCTGTGTTTGCAAATAACGACGAACTTCAAGCGGGTGCACTTGAGTTTGCCCAGCAATTTAATAAAAATCGTTGGATTTACGCTCAAAATAAAACACAAATGAATAAGCAGATTTTACTTACAATGAAAGAAGAAGATCCAAGCTTTATTGATAATATAAGTAAACTGCTGTGGAAAAACCTACAAAAAAAATAGTATAGATTTTAGCATTGCTACGAGATGACTAAACACTTTGCAGTTAAGGGATCGTTAAGCCCCATTGCGCTAGATTTTTAAACTATACAGCAAGGTAAACAGCAAGGTAAAAGTGCTTTCTTAAAAGTTTAATAGCTTTTACCTGTCTCATTATAACTATATGGGTTAAAATACCTACATAACCAACTAACAAGATAGTGAATGTCAAACCAAGATCCAAATCTCAGTCGAGAACAAGAAAAGTACGAAAACCCAGTCCCTAGTCGTGAGTTTATACTTACTCACCTTCAAGAGCGTTCAAAGCCTGCTAACTGCGCGCAATTATGTGAAGAACTAGCAGTAAACGATGACGAACGCCAAATAGCATTTAAACGCCGCCTTCGCGCTATGGAGCGTGACGGACAGCTGTATTTCAATAAATTTAAATGCTACGCCCTAATTGACGAAGCCGGTTTAACCAAAGGCAAAGTAATAGGCCACAGAGACGGTTTCGGCTTTTTAGAAGTTGAAGGCGAGAGTAAAGATTGGTTTATTGCTAAGCACCAAATGAATATGGTGTTACATGGCGACATTGTACTAGCTAAAGGCACTAAACGTGGTTCTGGCTCAAAATGCGATGCACGTATTATAAAAGTGCTTACTAACGAGCGCGCGCCAATTGTTGGCCGTTACTTTGTTGAGCACGGTGTTGCTGTTGTAGTCGCTGAAGACCCGCGCATAACGCAAGATATAATGATTTTACCAGGCAACGAAAACGGTGCCCGCCATAACCAAATGGTGCAGGTTAAAATTACGCAAAATCCAAGCCGTAACATGAACGCGGTAGGTAAAGTTATAGATGTACTTGGTGAGCATTTAGCCCCAGGTATGGAAATTGAAGTTGCACTGCGCAATCACGATATTCCACATGTATGGCCAGAAGAAGTTGAAGCACAAGTTGCTCATCTAGGTGAATTTGTTGAAGAAGCTGACAAAAAAGGTCGCGTAGATTTACGTGATTTACCACTTGTAACTATTGATGGCGAAGATGCACGCGACTTTGATGACGCCGTATATTGTGAACCTAAAAAATCAGGTGGCTGGCGCTTATGGGTTGCCATTGCTGATGTATCGCATTACGTAGGAATGAACACGCCGCTTAACAAAGAAGCAATTTTGCGTGGTAACTCAGTGTATTTCCCTGAGCAAGTAATTCCGATGCTACCAAAAGTGCTTTCTAACGGATTATGTTCGCTTAATCCAAAAGTAGATCGCTTATGTATGGTTGCCGAAATGACCGTGTCGAGTGCGGGTAAACTTTCGGGTTATAAGTTTTACGAAGCGATAATGAACTCGCATGCACGTTTAACTTACACCAAAGTAAATGCCATTTTACAAAACGACGAAAAACTACGCGAAGAATACTCAGCCGTTGTGCCACATTTAACTGATTTACAGCAAATGTACATGGCACTTAAAGCTGCACGCCAAGACCGTGGTGCCATAGAGTTTGAAACCCTAGAAACACGTTTTGTATTTAACGCTCAGCGTAAAATAGAATCAATAGTGCCTGTTATTCGTAACGACGCGCACAAACTCATTGAAGAATGTATGATTTTAGCCAACGTATCAGCGGCTAAAATTCTTGAAAAGCACGAAGCAAGCGCGCTTTATCGTGTGCATGACGAACCAGACCAAGAAAAACTAGGTAACTTTACTAAGTTTTTAGGCGAGTTAGGTATTGAAAGTACATTAAGCGACGAGCCAACACCAAAAGAAATAACGCAAGTATTAGCGCGACTAGGTGACCGCCCAGAAGCTGAACTTATTCAAACTATGTTACTGCGTTCAATGAAACAAGCTGTATATCAGCCAGATAACATTGGTCACTTTGGTTTAGCGTTATCGGCTTACGCGCATTTTACATCGCCAATACGTCGTTACCCAGATTTAGTAGTGCATCGTGCTATTAAAGCAGTAATAAAAGCACAAGGTCAGCAAACGTCTGGCGAATACGCTTATACCGACGATGAAGTTGATCAACTAGGTGAGCAGTGTTCTACAACAGAGCGTCGTGCTGACGATGCAACTCGCGAAGTAGCTGATTGGCTTAAATGTGAGTTTATGCAAGACCATGTAGGTGAAGAGTTTGATGGTGTTATTTCATCGGTTACCAATTTTGGTTTGTTTATTCGTTTAGACGATTTACAAATTGATGGGCTTATTCACGTTACTAATTTAGGCGACGAGTTTTTTGCGCATGATGCTGCAAAACACACCCTAATAGGTGAGCACTCTCACAAAATTTATCGCCTTGGCGATAAAGTAACAGTAAAAGTTGCGTCGGTTAGTTTAGACGATCGCCGTATAAACTTAACGCTTAAAGGCGATGTTGCACAAGACAGATACTCACGTCGTCGTGCACCAAAAAAAGGTTCAGGTAAGTCTGAGCATGCGCCAGCAAGTGTGCGTTCGCAATTAAAAGCAGGCAAAGTACCAGGTAAAAAGTCGCACAGCGATGACAAACCAAAAGGTAAAAAAAAGCCAGCAAATAAAGATAAAGGCAAGCCTGCAAATAAGTCTGCAACAAAACCTGCAGATAAAAAAGCAGCAGACTCTGCCGTAAAGAAAAAACCAAAGAAGAAGGCCGTTAAAAAGCCTAAAAGAGCAGGCAAAAATGCCCGCAAACGTACTAGCCCAGGAGCAGACAATACGTGAGTAATGAATTAATTTTTGGCTTTCATTCTGTTGAAGCAATTTTAGAAAGCGAACCAGAGCGCTTTGTAGAAATTTACGCCCTTAAAGGTCGTGACGACAAACGCTCAACTCCGATTATTGATGAAGCACGTAAATTTGGTATTTCAGTACAGTTTATGCAGCGTAAAGCCCTTGATAGCAAATCAAAAGGTGAGCAGCATCAAGGTATTATTGCTAACGTAAAAGCAGCGCCAACGTTTAATGAAAAAGATCTTGATGCGATAATCGCTCGTGAAGACACACCGTTTTTACTTGTGCTTGATGGTATTACCGATCCGCATAACTTAGGCGCATGCCTACGTAGTGCAGACGCGGCAGGTGTCCACGCTGTGATTGTACCTAAAGATAAGTCGGCTAAGCTTAACGGTACTGCACGTAAAGTGGCCTGTGGTGCAGCCGAAACAGTACCGCTTATTCAAGTGACTAACCTTGCACGTACGCTTCGCGAAATTAAAGATGCAGGCGTATGGGTTGTAGGTACCGCTGGCGAAACTGATAATCACGTATTTGATGCAAGCTTAACAGGGCCAATGGCTATTGTTATGGGCGCAGAAGGCGAGGGCATGCGACGCTTAACGCGTGAGCATTGCGATATGCTCGTTAAAATCCCAATGGCGGGTACTGTTTCAAGCTTAAACGTATCGGTAGCCACGGGTATTTGTTTGTTTGAAGTATTACGCCAACGTAACGCAAATAACTAATATATAAAACGATAAGTTTTATGTATTAAAAAGCCGAGATTGAAATTCAATCTCGGCTTTTTTGTGTCTGTAATTTACGCTTTTAATTTTATATCAATTGATACTCTATTATAGCGATAGGAAAATAACTCTATAGCAAGACAAAAATAACGAAATATAGTTGTTCTTATATGAGTTATTTTTAACGCAGCTAGAGAGCTATTTAACTCGTTAGAATGAGTAAGTGTAGCCCATCTGTACAGTCCTCGGCTTACCTGGCTGAATGCCACCGTTTGAACGGTTAGCAACGTATGTTTTATCAAACAAGTTATCAACGCTTAGGTATACTTTTTGATTTTCATCGATTAAGTATTTAGCAGCTAAATCCCATACTACGCGGCTATCAATTGCGTTTAAGCCCGCCTCAGTTAAGTTAGCATGCGCATCAGATACGTAACGTATTTGGCTGTTAACTACAAACGCAGAAAACTCAGCACCTAACGATAACGCTACTTGGTTTTCTGGTACGTAAGGCATTGCATCGCCTTTTTCTACCGCGCCCCAAATTTCTGAATCAAAATCGTTTTTAAACTCAGAGTCTGTGTAGGTATACGTTAATTTAACTGGGAACATAGCTGTATCAGTTGCAAACGTAAGTGCTGCACTAAATTCAAAACCCGCTACTTCTACTTCACCGTAGTTGTATTGGTCGCCAATGTTGTCGTCGCTACAACCAACCGCTGCAGTACAGTTACCGTGCATGTTGTCGTAGTCTGAGTAAAAGGCAATTACTTCACCGCTAAAGCCATCCATATTAAAGCGAGAGCCAAACTCAATGTTTACACTTTCTTCTTCTTCTTGGTCAGCATTACCAGGTGCTGCTGGTGCATACCCTTTTTGAATGCCCGCAAGTAGCGTTACGTTTTCGTTAAGCGTGTAAGTAGCACCTAGTGACGGCACTAAAATTTCAGTGTCGTTCGACACATCTTTAGTTAAACCGTTGCTGCGTGTTGGATCTGATTTAGACCACTCTTCACGCGTAATAGTAATGTCTTCATAACGAAGGCCTGCACTTACTACTAATGCATCAATTGTCCACTCGTCTTGAATAAACAAGGTGCTTGCTTCTGCGCTATCTACGCGGTTGCTGTCTGAGCCCGGAACGCCTTGCTCTGTAAGTGTTAAGCTTAGGTCTTGATTAAGTGTGTATTTGTCTTCCCACTGAAAACGATCCATTTCGTCTTCGTGGTAACGTACGCCAACAGTCACATAGTGATCGCCTGCAGGAATATGTAATTCAGACTGAATACCTTTAGCTTGGTAGTCGCGGTTATTAGCTTTAACGCCAATACCTTCAATACCTTCGCTTGTAGGGTTTGCTTCAAAATCGCTGTACTGCTCAAGAGTACTTAAGCCTACGCTGCTGGCTTTATACCAGTTACGATGAAAATCGTTTAAGTAAGCCGTAGCTAAAAACTCATAGCCATCACCAAAACGGTACGCGTAGTTAAGTTGGTATGCGTTGTGGCGCGTATTCATTTCATCGTTTTGCGATGCAGCATAACGACGGTAAGGACTTTCTTGATAGTCTTCGTCAGTTAAGCCCATGTATGTTTCGTCTGATGTTTCGTCAGAGTACTTAATTTTTAGCTCAAGATTATGCGCATCGTTTTGACCAAACGTATGGCCAAACTTTAATAGTAAATCTGTTTTTTCAAAGCCGGTGTTGTCATTGCCTACTGGCAGCTCTTTAAAGCCGTCTGCGCCGTAAGTAAATACTTCAATTAAACCCGCTGTGTTATTTTTTTCTTTACCAAAGTAAGCGTGGCCTTTGTAGTAACCGTCGCTACCAAGGGCTGCATCTACCATACCTTTTGAGCTATTTGGCTCAGTTGGTAAACTGCGCGAAAGTAAGTTTAAAACACCACCTGTAGTACGCGGGCCGTACTTAACTGAGGCTGCGCCTTTTAATACTTCAATAGATTCCATACGACCCATAGTAGGGAAGTAGTATGCAGAAGGTGCTGAATATGGTGCTGGTGCAACTAATACACCGTCTTCCATTACTGATATTTTATCGTTACGGCCAGTACCTGTACCGCGCATACCAATATTAGGACGAAGGCCATAACCGTCTTCTTCTTGCACGTAAACGCCCGGAACAGACGCTAAAACGCGAGAAATATCGGTAAACTGGAATTTTTGAAGATCTTCTTCAGAAATAAACGTAGCCGAACCAGGAATATCGTTAATTGCTTGCTGAGAGCCAATAACAGTAATTTGTTCAAAGCGTTGTTCTTTATTGCTGGTGTCTTTTGCTATTGCAGTAGCACTAAAAGACAAAGCAACCGCAGTTGCTAAAGTAGATACTAAAAACTTAGGGTTCATTGTGTTCCTAATCATGTCAATTATCTTAATTGGCGCAATTTGAACACGTTAACGAATACGAATCAATGTTATTAACTATTTAATTATTCAGTTTAATAGAACTAAAAACACCTGCTTATGCAACTTAATTAACTAAATTGTTTCTTTTGTATTATTTTGTAATTGCTTTACTAGCTATAAAGGCTGAACGAATTATATGTGCTACGTAAGCGCTAGCCCAAGCGTAGAGCTATAAATTCAGCGAGTTTATCTACCGCATTTTCCGACTCACCCGAACTTTTAACCAAACTAATACCAATATTACCAAGAGCTGGTAAATGCTTGGTTTGAACCTGATAGTTAAGCTCACTCGGTACTGTACTTTTGGCAAGTACCGTAATACCTAAGCCTTCTTTTAATGCAGCAATAAGGCCGGTTAAATCGGCGTTGCTATAAACTATTCGGTATTTAATGCCTGCACTTTTTAATGCATCAGTAGCACGGCGACGATAAATACATCCCTCTGGTGCGGTAACTAGGGTAACCACCTCATTATGCGCAAGTGACAGGTCGCCCACCCACACTAGTTCGTCTTGCATAAAAATAGGAAACTTATCAGAGTTGAGTCGCTCATTTAGCGCAAGTACTAAATCAAACTGATCTTGGCGAGAAGCCGAAAGCAAATGCTTACTTAAACGCGACTTAACCTCTAACGACACCTCAGGGTAGAGCGCCACAAAGTCGCCAATAATTGAGGGTAAAATACGCGCTGCAAATTCGCTCGGAATACCCAAGCGCACTTTACCTGCAATGTTTTCTGAGGTGAACTGCTGCAAAATAGCATCGTTGTGTTGCATCATTTGTTTTGCCATAGGCAATAATAGCTCGCCGTACTGGTTTAATACTTGGCGCTGCCCTTGTTTTTTAAATAGTTTATAGCCAAGCACGTCTTCTAAGCGCTTGATTTGCAAACTTACAGCAGGTTGCGACAGGCCAAGTAAATCGCCTGCTTTAGCAAAGCCACCTATTTCAACTACCATTACAAAAGTACGTAAACCGTCTGTTGATATGTTTTTCATATTTAAAATTACAATTTATATAGCCATATATATAAGTATTATTTATCAATTGATAAATAATTACAATTTGTTGTTGATAGACGTGGGCAATATACTTTTGTAATCGAAAATACACAGGTGTCTGTTATGACTTTTAACCCAATAATGTTTGCCCGCCACAGCAACGCAAGTAGTGCGGTTACTAACGCTTTGCAAACTAACAACAATCACGTTGTAATGGATTTTAGCGGAACCGAAACCAGTGTATTTTTAAGCACTATTTTAGGCCTTGATTTAACTAAGCTTACCGCCAGCGGTTTAGGCTTAAAAGGCACGCTTGATGGCGACTATAATTCTGACTACAGTTTTGCTGTTTATTACTTTAGCGAAACCGCCTTTAGATTCGTACTACCACACAACGCAAGCCTTCAACTACAAGCGCTTATAAACGAGCAGCAATTACGTTTTGATATTGATTATGTAGTACGCACCGACCTAGCAAGCTTTATTTTAAGTGGCGACAACGCATTTGATACCCTAGTTAATGCTTTTAAATTAACACCAGGTTTGCGCCTTTCTGACACGCAACTTTGCTACGGTGCACAAAGCGGTGATGTATTTATTACCGCCATTGATAAAAACGACGAACAACACTTTGTATTAGTAGCTAAACAACAAGAATTACAAAAATGGCAAAGCTACATGCAAGCGCAAGGCTTTGCACTTATGCATAGTGAAGCCGCATAACGAATAAAAACAACAGGCGAGCATAACAATGTTTACCTGTTTTTATATCTATTTAAGCCACGCCCTAAACAGGGTTAATTTAAACGTGAAGGAATGTTATGACTTCTAAAACTGTACTACATGCTAAGCACCTAGAAGCGGGCGCAAAAATGGTTGATTTTCATGGCTGGGAAATGCCAATCAACTACGGCTCACAAATAGAAGAACACAATAGCGTACGTACCGACGCTGGTATGTTTGACGTATCACACATGACTATTGTTGATATTGAAGGGCCTCAAGCAAAAGCATTTTTACGTAAGCTAGTAGCTAACGACGTTGCAAAATTAACCGTACCAGGCAAAGCGCTTTACACAGGCATGCTTAACGAGCAAGGCGGTGTAATAGACGACTTAATTATTTATTTCTTTAGTGAAACGTTTTACCGCCTAGTTGTTAACTCAGCGACGCGCGAAAAAGACCTAGCGCATTTAGCTAACGTATCGAGCGACTTTGACGTAACTGTTACAGAGCGCCCAGAGTTTGCAATGATTGCAGTGCAAGGCCCTAACGCTAAAGCAAAAACAGCTACTCTTTTAAATGCTGAGCAACAAGCCGCTGTTGAAGGTATGAAGCCATTTTTTGGTGTTCAAGTAGGTGATTTATTTATTGCCACAACGGGTTATACTGGCGAAGACGGTTACGAAATAGTAGTACCGAACGACCAAGCAGCCGATTTATGGCAACAACTGCTAGACGCAGGTGTTAAGCCTGCTGGTTTAGGTGCACGCGACACGCTACGTTTAGAAGCAGGTATGAACCTTTACGGCCTAGATATGGACGAAAGCGTATCACCACTTGCAGCTAACATGGCATGGACCATTGCATGGGAACCAGAAGATCGTGACTTTATTGGTCGTGACGTACTTGTTAAGCAACGCGCAGAAAAAAGCACTGACAAACTAGTTGGCTTAGTGTTTGAAGAAAAAGGCGTTTTGCGTAGCGGTTCTAAAGTAATTGTTGATGGTGGTGAAGGGGTTATTACCTCAGGTACTTTCTCACCAACACTTGGTTTTAGTGTAGCCCTTGCACGTGTACCACGTTCAACAGGCGATACAGCTCAAGTAGAAATGCGTAAAAAATTAGTAAACGTTAAAGTAGTAAAGCCTAGCTTTGTACGTAACGGTAAATCAATAATTTAAATAATTTGGTTATATCAATCAGTGTAATTACAGTGATTGATATCCTCCCAATATAAACCAAAGGACAAATAAAATGAGCAACATTCCTAGCGAGTTAAAATACGCACCTTCACACGAGTGGGTTCGCAGTGAAGGCGACGGTACATTTACTGTTGGTATTTCTGAGCATGCACAAGAACTTCTTGGCGACATGGTATTTGTTGAATTACCAGAAGTTGGCGACGAAGTAGACGCTGGCGAAGACTGTGCAGTAGCAGAGTCAGTTAAAGCAGCATCAGACATTTACGCACCTATCAGTGGCGAAATTGTTGCTATTAACGAAGAACTTGAAGACTCACCTGAAACAGTAAACAACGACGCTTACGGCGACGGTTGGTTATTCCGTATTAAAGCATCTGACGAGTCTGAGCTAGACAACTTATTAGACGCTGAAGGTTACTCGCACACTATCGACGAAGAATAATTATTCTTTGTAGATAACTAAAAGCCCCGCGTGTTTTATTTAGATATCGGGGCTTTTATGATTTTACAGTTAACTTTTCCATACAAAGTAAGCTGTTAAATCATAAGAATTTTAAGTTATTGCTGTTTACCCATCAGCAGTAGCCACATTTTTTGGATCATAGGAATCTGGACACATGTCAAACGCCAAATCTCTTGAAGAACTAGAGCAAAAGCAAGATTTTATTCGTCGCCATATTGGGCCAAGCCCAGCACAAGTAAGCGATATGCTAAGTGCTTTAGAAGTATCGAGTGTGCAAGAGCTCATTGACCAAACTGTACCGGCTAGCATTCGTCTAGAGCAACCGCTAACAGTTGGACAAAGCCGTACTGAAGTTGAAACACTAAGCTACTTAAAATCAGTAGCAAGCAAAAATAAAGTTTTCAAATCGTACATTGGCCAAGGCTACCACCCAACTAACGTACCACACGTAATTTTACGTAACGTACTAGAAAATCCAGGTTGGTATACAGCGTACACACCGTATCAGCCAGAGATTGCTCAAGGGCGTTTAGAATCATTATTAAACTTCCAAACTATGACCCTAGATTTAACTGGTCTTGATTTAGCAAGCGCGTCACTACTTGACGAATCAACAGCGGCTGCAGAGGCTATGGGCCTTGCAAAACGCGTATCAAAAGCTAAAAAAGCCAATGCCTTTTTTATTGCCGACGACGTACACACACAAACAATCGACGTAGTAACAACGCGTGCCGAGCAGTTTGGTTTTGAAATAATTGTAGGTAAAGCAGAAGATGCCGTAAACCACGACATTTTTGGCGCATTGTTCCAATACCCAACTACATCAGGCGAAGTGGTAGACATAACTGACCTAATTGCTGGCGTACAAAGCAAAAAGGCCATTGCCTGTGTTACTGCCGACATAATGAGTTTATTACTGTTAAAAGCGCCGGGTAAACTAGGCGCAGACGTAGTACTTGGTTCGGCTCAGCGTTTTGGCGTACCTATGGGTTACGGCGGTCCACACGCTGCATTTTTTGCAACACGTGACGCATACAAACGTTCATTACCAGGTCGTATTATTGGTGTATCTAAAGACCGTTTAGGTAACGACGCACTACGTATGGCAATGCAAACGCGCGAACAACACATTCGCCGCGACAAGGCCAACTCAAACATTTGTACAGCACAAGTATTACTTGCCAACATGGCAGCGTTTTACGCGGTGTACCACGGCCCACAAGGCTTAAAAACTATCGCGCAGCGTATACATCGCTTTGCTGATATTTTAGCAAGTGGCCTTAAAGCTAAAGGCATCGCACTTAAGCACAGCACTTGGTTTGATACCCTTACAGTAGTAAGCGACAACAAAGACGACGTAATAGCGCGTGCAATTGCAAAAGGCGTAAATTTTGCAACAAACCACGAAGGCGAGTACTCAATTTCGGTATCAGAGACAACAACACGTGCCGATATTACTGAGTTATTTGATATTATTTTAGGCGAAGGCCATGGCCTAAGTGTTGACGCTATTGCAGCCGACGTTGAAGCAAATGGCAGCGAGTCTATCCCTGCAAGTTTAGTACGTGATGACGAAGTACTAACGCATCCAAACTTTAACAGCTACCACAGCGAAACAGACATGCTTCGCTACATTAAGCGACTAGAAAGCAAAGACTTATCGCTTAATCACTCAATGATCTCGTTAGGCTCATGTACCATGAAACTAAACGCGACCGCAGAGATGATCCCAATTACGTGGCCTGAGTTTGCAAACCTTCACCCATTCTGCCCGCTTGATCAAGCAGAGGGTTACCAAATAATGATTGGCGAGCTTCACGACTGGCTAGTAAACATTACCGGTTACGATGCAGTATCGCTTCAGCCAAACTCTGGCGCGCAAGGTGAATACGCAGGCTTAATCGCGATTCGTAAATACCACGAGTCACGCGGCGACGTACACCGTAATGTATGTTTAATCCCAAGCTCTGCGCACGGTACTAATCCTGCATCAGCGCAAATGGCGAGCATGAAAATTGTGGTAGTTAACTGCGACAAAAACGGTAACGTAGACATGGCAGACCTTAAAGCAAAAGCTGAGGAAGTGTCTGAAAACTTATCGTGTATCATGATCACATACCCGTCTACGCATGGCGTATATGAAGAAACAATTCGCGAAATTTGTGACATTATTCATGAGCACGGCGGCCAAGTTTACATGGATGGCGCAAACATGAACGCGCAAGTTGGCGTAACAAGCCCAGGCTTTATTGGCTCAGACGTATCGCACTTAAACTTGCATAAAACATTTTGTATTCCACACGGTGGCGGTGGTCCAGGTGTAGGCCCAATTGGTGTTAAATCGCATCTTGCGCCGTTTATGCCAAACCACAGCGTAATTAACGTACCAGGTACTAACATCGGTAACGGTGCGGTATCGGCAGCGCCTTATGGCTCAGCTGCTATTTTACCTATTTCATGGGCTTACATCACCATGATGGGCAGCGAGGGCTTAAAGCAAGCCACTGAAATGGCAATCGTTAATGCTAACTACTTAACGCATGAGCTAAGCAAGCACTTCCCAATTTTATACCGTGGTCGTAACAACCGTGTTGCTCACGAATGTATTGTTGACTTACGCCCGCTTAAAGAGCAATCAGGCATTACTGAAATGGACGTAGCTAAGCGCTTGCAAGATTACGGCTTCCATTCACCAACTATGTCGTTCCCAGTAGCTGGCACATTAATGATTGAGCCAACTGAGTCTGAATCAAAAGGTGAGATTGATCGCTTTATCGAAGCAATGGTGTCAATTAAAGGCGAAATTGAAAAAGTAATTTCTGGCGAATGGTCAATCGAAAATAACCCGCTAGTGTTTGCACCGCATACACAAGGCGACGTGTTAGGTAACGAATGGGACCGCGCATACGACCGTTTTTACGCTGCATTCCCAGTGCCTGCAGTAGCTAAAAACAAGTTCTGGCCAACCGTTACACGTATTGATGACGTATACGGCGACCGTAACTTGGTATGTTCATGCCCAGCGGTAGAGACTTATCGCGACTAAGAGCAGATGTCGATCTCGAATAAAGAATGCAACTATCGGAATTAAGTTTGCAACTCAAATAAAGTTTGCAACCGATAGTTGAATTTTGAGGTCAGTAAAATGAAAAAGCGAACCTGAGATGGTTCGCTTTTTTGTCTTTTACTTTAAGCTGTGAACTAAATAAGTGATTGTGATTAGCAAACAGTTTGTTTGAACTTTTTTTACGTAAAATTCTGTTTGGGTTATTTAGTGAAGTCAAATGATAATTATAATAAAAACAATAAACTAAGAAGTTTATCTGTTATAAAGATTATTGGAGTTAGTCTAGTCATTTTTCGAATCGTTAACCAATACAGCTAACATGGATTGTTCATGTTCAGCTATTTGAGTTTCATTCCACTCGTTAGCGGTATTCATTAATTCAATCATTTCATACAATTTTAGGGTATCAATGTTTTTATCTGCAATGGCGGCTTTAAAATGATCGCGCTTAGCGGTTGGCTGTAAGTTACTTAACTTTGAATTTTTGCTGTGACTGATCAAACACAAATTACCAAATCTATGCAGGTCTGCATCGGCTAGTACTCTGTGCCCATTAAGTGGATGCTGAGGATAAAAGTGTTCAACAGAGCTTCGGAAGGCAAATTCAAACTGTGTAATGACATCATCCTTTTTGTTTTGAATACAATCACACCACAACAAATAATCGAGATAGTTAAACACTAAGTTATTTTCAATCGTACCATAGTGTAGCCTCACCATAGTTTGCTGATTGTTTTGATCTAACGCTGAATAATGCGAGTTTTGGTAAATCATTTGGTAGTAATCAGAAGGTGATTCGCTTAAAAAGCGTCCATATACAAATTGGCGAGCTAAGTTTTCGAGTTTTTGTAAATACAGGCGAGGAGTAATTTCATCCATATTGAATAAATGGAACAACGCGCCATTTAACCAGTGCTTATAAACCAATGTCGGTGTGGAAACATGCAAAGCACTTAACAACATTAAAAGTTGACGGTTTATCCCTTCAAAGCCATCTTCATCATCCTGTTTTTCGCTGTCATCAAAAGTATTAATGTAGCTCTGGCTTTTAGCGTTATAAAAATGCAGCTTCTTCAAGCTCCACTTATCTTTGCCATCATTAAATTCACGTTTAATGATGTACTGGTCGAAGAGGTATTTACACTTGAGTAATGCGAATACAAAGTCTTTTACCGCACTAATATTGTCACTGCTGTTGCCTTTTAAATAGGCATCAAATTGCTCTAGCAAACGCTTATCGTCTAATGCGATATCCTGCTTTGTTAACACTCTCAAAACATGCAGTAAGAAATTAGAAAAATTAATGACACTATTAAAGCGCTCTGGTGTTAGCGTTACATCGGCGCTAGAAGATGAATGAGGTGGCGTTGCCAATATCTCATTAAGCGACAGCGATATAGATTGAGTGGATTCGCTCTTTTGAGTGGTTACTTCGCCAATACTTGTAGCTAAATCAGCGTAGCACCTTGTTGTAAATTGCCCCCAATCGTCTTTACCAAAAACAAGATGCCTTTCTTCTGGGCTAAAGCCATATTGAACGTAACGCTCCATATTCGCTGTTGCGTCCCATACTTTGCCCAGTAGCAGAATACTGTGTTCGCGTTCATAAGGGTCAGTAATTTCATTTAATACTGACATTAACCTAGCTTTGACAACTTCGTGCTTTTCGAGCTGTTCACCGCGATTATTCATGACTTCAAAATAATGATTTAAGTCGGTATCTTTTGGAACTGATACACGCGCTATTTCTACGTTATTGAACAGGTATTTGCAAAAACCTTCTAGCTTGTCACCCAGAGCCAATAAGCCTTTTTCAAGTAACGAGAATCCATTCACCACATCTAGGTTATAGTCGTCAGTTTTTAAGTGTTCTAGTGCAACACCTTGAATTAGGCTTGCAAAGGTATCCGATGATTTTTGTCTGCTTTCAAAATTGAGATTGGGTGCATTGTACCAGCCCATATCAAGCGTCGTTTTGTTTGTAGAAGATAAGCGTTTAAGAGCAAAAGCTAATAACGTGAGCGTGGTAAAACGTTGCTGCCCATCTATTACTTCAAAGCTGCCATCTTTACGCTCAAACACTACCAGTGTGCCAATATAGTAAGTTTGATTGGGTTTACTTTGCTGATAATCCAATACGTCTTGGATTAACTGGTTTATTTCACCTTCACCCCACGCATAGTTACGTTGGTACATAGGGACTAAATAGCGGCTTGTATCACTAAGTAATGCCTTAATGCTAAAGCTAGTGATTGCTTTACTTGCAGTTCCATCATTGTATTGCTGGTATGGTGCTTGCGTATTACTCATAGTACTTCATGTCCTTAAACAGCTTTGTGATCTCACTCAGCTTGGTTCCCTTACAATCAGATGCTTTTAATGTGGCTAACGGCCAATTTAAAACATCACTTGGCTGCACCGCTTGTTTTATACGTTCAAATACATTTTGTGTCAGAGCGTGTTTATCCATGCGCTCTATACCCACGACTTGCATTTGTAATCGGCAGCTATATGCCCAAATAAACAGCTTCTCTATCGCTTGCGAAAGCTGATGTGCGCCAAACTTATCTAGATAAAAAATCACTGCACAATCAAATAGAGTGCGAATATAACCATCCCCTGTGCGGGTTCGAGAACGATAGGTGTTTAGAGTATGTAGAATCTTACTAGCTAATGGTTCTAATTCATGATCCAATATGCGAATAGTTTGGCTTTTATCTTCACTATTCTTAGCCTTTGAATTGTCACTTCGCTCATCGCTGACTATCTCATTAATCTTATGTTGATAATGGCTGGTCATTTCAAAAAAGCGTCTACCATTTATGATCATCTGATCTAAATGGAAAGGAAAACGCATATGTTGGTGATCAATATGGCGCTGATACTGCCCGTTATAGTTATCAACAAAATGGTGAGCAATGCGAAGCGGTTCTACATAGGGGAAAAGTCCAACTTGATCGAGATTTACGCCCTTAAATAAACCTACTTTTGATTTATTAAAATACTGTGCCGATTTACCTTGTGCCCAGTTGCGAATACGGAACAAGTAGTTGGCAAACAGTCGCGCCAGCTGGTCACTTTCCAAGCTTTCCCAATGTCGTACCGAGTCAGCTTTAAGTTGACTTTCGCTTTGTGAAAACTCACGCAAGTGAAACGCTTTTAACAAATCATGAGGGTCTAAATCTCGGCCTCTGGCATTTTGTGAATCAAAAAACTGAAATGCCTCTGATACATCATCTAGAACAAAGGTCACAACTTCACAGCGGTTTAATAAAAAATCGATGTCAGCTTCGGTAAAGTCACTGCGAGCAACAGCACGTTTTGCCGCCATAAAGTTTTGATGCAAATTTCGATGCGAAATATCACTATTAAAGGTTTGTCGCGCTAAAAAGCTATTAATTGGCTCAGTTAGTGTGATCAGAGTTTCTTTAACATCTTGCCGTTTTAAACCATTGAAGCACTCTTCTAACAAGGCTTTTACTAATAGTAACAAGGTTAATGTCCGCTGCTGTCCATCAACGATATCAAGTGCTTCTTTGTCGCTATCTATGTGTTTATGAAATACCACTGACCCCAATCGGTATGCCGATTTCTCTCGATATACCTTTAAATCACTTAGCAAATCAGCCAAGTTTGTTTGAGACCATTTATAAGGGCGCTGATATGCAGGAATGCTTAAGTTTGGCAAAGACAATAGTGCTTTTACCGTTATGATTTCCTTATCGATCTGTTTGCTCATTAGACTCTCGTTTCAAAACTTGCTTTGCTTAGAATATTCATTTTTATAAATCCCTTATAAACCGAGATGGCGATTGAAATTTAACATCACCCCAAGGCATCGTCCTTTTTTTAGGATAAGTGATATAAAGCCACCTTTTAGCTCTTGTTACCGCTACAAAAGCGCTGTTTTTCTCTTCTTCTATTTCTTGCGCTGTCTTGGCTCTATAGTCAGGGAAAACGCCCTCAACCATACCAATTAGGAATACAATGTCCTTTTCCAGCCCTTTCATCGTATGAACTGTGCTAAGTGTTATTCCTTCGCCCTGAGCTGTTTCTGCCAATTGCCCTAAAGCAAGCGCATTTCTAAATGCTTGAAGAGAATTACCAAGCCCCTTAGACTTGAAGCGAGTCCAAGAATTTCTAAATTCTTCTAGCTCAGCTAAGCTACGCTCAATTTCTGGTTTTTTATCTTCTAAGGATTCATCGTTGGCTAATACATTAAGTTCAGCCACTAACTCTTTGTGAAACTTTGGAATGTTTGGTTCATTAGCATCTAGATTCTGGATTTGAGTCAACAGCTTTGATTGAAGATCAGAAAACAGTATTTCTGAATTTAGTACATCGTTTGCCCATACACTCAAATAGTTTTCATTACCCCAATCTTCAGGTGGGGTTACTTTGAGAATGGCACATAGCTTTTTACCATCAACCCAATCTTTAGGGTTTAGTTTTAGACGAAGTGCAAAATCTAGCACTTTGCCAAATAGCGAGGTTGGTTCTGTTTGGCGTTCACCTTTTTTGAAGTGGTAAGGTATATTCTTTTGCTCAAGTTCATCAGTAATAGCTTTAAATACGAATCGGTTTCTTGCTATTACAACCATATTCTTAAGAGATATTTTTCCTTCAATCTCTGGGTGTATGCCCAGCTTTAACAACTCATTAATTTGATTAATGACCCATAGCGCTTCAACATATTCATCGTCACACGATTGCTTATGAAACACGCCATTTAACGCCATTTCATGTTCTGTTTGCGAAAGCGGTTTGATTTTATTAGCAACATTAATTACCGCTTTTGTACTTCGATAATTTTCTGTAAGTTGGTATTGAGTGGGCTGATAATCGTCAACAAATTGCGTTAAGAGATACTTTTCCGATGACCCATTAAACCCATAAATCATTTGATTAGGATCACCCACCATTAAGATGCTTTGAACTTTGTCACTACAAAAAGCATTTATAAATTCGTATTGAGCTTTGTTAAGGTCTTGTGCTTCATCCACACAAATATGTTTATACTTTATGCGGTATAAATCAGCAATCCATTCTTGGGTCAGTAGTAATTTATGGGCGTAGATAAGGATATCATCGTAATCAATACCACCACTTGCAAGCAATGCATTTTGGTAATCCTGATAAATTTTCCAAACGCCACTTTCTGCACCAAAGCGTTCATCTGCTTCGCCTTGGCTTAACAGTTCCCTTTTTATTATGGAAAAAGTATCCATGTAGTTTTGGATGACTTGTTGGCGGTTCTTCTTCTCTTTCGAATCTTCAATGTTGAGATACGTGTCAATATCGACACCTTCATCTCTTAACGATTGAAGAAATACTTCCATGCGGTCTTTATCTCTGTCGTAAATGTGTAACTCAGAAGGTAAGCCTATGGTATGCCCATATTGCTCCAGTATTCTCTGTGCAACCGAATGAACGGTAGCAATCCAAGTTCGATCTTCAATGTCATCCACTTCAACTAAGCGCTCCTGCATTTCTTCAGCAGCTTTATTAGTAAAAGTAAGGGCAATCACTCTATCTTTTTTGGTGTTTTCCAGAATAAACCGAATTCGCTCAGTCAATACTCTTGTTTTACCTGAACCAGCAGATGCTAGTATTTGTATAGGAGTGCCTATTGGAGATTTGACAATGTTCGCTTGTGCTGGTGAAAGACTTATCATACTGATATCCAACCTTTAACTTGCTCAAATGCCGCTTTAAAAGCATCTGGTACGAGAGTACCTTTTTCTCTTTCCCGTGGATTCCTAAAAATAACATCAGCAAGAAAACCTGCATAAGATGCTTTGGCACCCCTAAGTTTTTCCAACAAGGCTTCACTATCAAGAGTAGAAAGCTCCTTCTGCTTCGCCTCTACATATCTGGGGTTATTTGAACCTTTTGTTTCGGAAAGAACTAAAGCTTCAATCAACTCAGGGTTGATTTTTAGAATATTAACTAACTCAGCCTCAACATCATTACCATCGGATAAGAAGTAAATTTGGAACTCTTGGGCGTTTAGTTCTAACCCAGTATCTTTCTTAATATTAACAATTTGCGATTCCACAGAAGACTTGGTATTGCCATCATTGTCACTAACAACACATACAGGTATACCTAAACTACACCCTAACTTAATGAATGGAGCATAGTTTTTACCTGCAACGCTGATACATGTGACGCCAGCAACAAAGGATGAAAAGCCGAAATAGTGCTCAAACATAGCAGGAACAATTTGTTCTTCTGTGACACCTTCAAATAGTACAATTGCTCTTGCAAATAATACTTCTCCGCGAAATCTCATAACTTCGCGTTGAAGTATCAGTAGGTCCTCAGGGTCAAAAGCGTTGGAAAGCTGCTTAACGCAATTTTTTCCATCAACTTTCACCATAGAACGAAGGTCAGGAAGGTTCGCCATAGCTGCAAGAAATGGCGAATGAGTGCTAACGAGGACCTGTCCCCTAGAATCTGCTAACTGCTGATAAAGAGTTCTTTGTGCATTCGGGTGCAAGTGCGCTTCTGGCTCTTCCGCTGCAATGATTGGAAAAAACGGTTCAACTTCTTCCGCATGCTTTCTAGCTGAAAGCTCGGTAAATGCTTTAACCGTTAGCATTGATGCCCAACTTCGTGTGCCCATGCCGTGGTATTCCATTGAAAAAGAGTTACTTGCATGTTCTCCAAAGTGAACTGTAAAACGCTTAGACAAGTCTCTAATTTTTTTGGGGAAAGGCGTAATTTCTGTTTGCCCATTACCTTCAAATGACTGACTCAATGAGTCGAGGTGAGTTTTAAGTTCAGATAAAGGTTCACTTTTAGCAACTGCCTTTTCATTAATGTCAGCGACCATCTTTTCAAGTTCTTCAACATCTTTCTCATCATACTCAATACTTGAAAGTACTTTGCCTATGTAAGATGTTTTCTCTCTTAACTCTTGATGGATATCGCGCTGGGCATCAATGGAAATAAAAGGCAGTGCATCGTAACGTTTTCTAATTTGTCGTTTAGATATCACTTTTACATCTGCCCAACCTTCAAAATCGGGCCATGTTTCCATCCAGAATCGAGAGGTTAAAAATCCGCCTTTTACTTTGTCTCTTTCACATTTTGTTCTAATAATAACAAATTGATGGCCGTCAGCTTCAGATTGAATAATGTCTTCAAACTCTTCTATCCATTCAGCTTCAAATGCTTGAACTCTATTACCATGTTCGTCTGTTGCGACAATTCTGACATCGACAATAATAGATTCACTGCCATGATCTTCCCCATCAATATGAAAGTCTTCCTCAGTTAAAGAGCGCGAATAATCGCCCAAGGCGAGTTGTAGCGCTTTTATGATTGAAGTTTTACCTGAGTTATTTGTACCAATAAGCACTGCCACTCTGGGTAAAGAAATTTCTAAATTAGCAATCCCTCTAAATCCAGCAATCCGAACTTGATCAACTAAAATATTCATCTAACCTCCTTGCTAATTTTCCTGATTAACCAACTGACTTATTATTTTTCTTAATCTAACTTCTTTGGGAGCAGCCTGATGAGCAACTTCGAAAAAAGGGCGCATGAATTCTTGATAACTAGGGATCATATAACGTCCTTATTTTTGTTTTTGTTCTTCAATCCACTTTTCCAAATCTACGCGCTTAAATCGCCAACTTCCACCCACCTTAAAACCGGGTAATTTGCCTTCACTTGCAAGACGATAAGCCGTCTTTTCATTTAGCTTTAAGTAGGTTGCGACTTCTTGAATGGTCAAAATATCATCGGCCATGTTTAATCTCTGTATGTGAACAAATTGATAGTATGAGAAAATTGAGGAATTAGCAATTGATCGCAATCGATCTTATTTTGTTATTTTGTTGTATTTTTGAGCGGTTAAAAATTATTTTATAAAATATTTATTTAATTTTGATCATGCCTTAAAAATATTTGTTTATCTTGCGTTGAAATATTTCAATTTTTAAAGCCCCAAAATATCTCACAACAAAATTATTGTTTCCATTTCCAATTCAAAAACTTATTTTTAGTCAAAAAACTTGCGTTGATTTAATTCAATTTTCACTTGCACAATTCTGATGTTGTTCAAGGTTGCTGTTGCAACACAAAAATGTTGTTTTTCATGTAGTTATGGTTTTTAGGTGGGTTGATCAAAGTTTGATCTACAGGCAAGATATTATTCCCGAATGAATCAATTGCAGGATGCATATGAAATTAAAAGAGGTTACCGCTACACCAAAAGTTATGGAAAAGTTAAACCGGTGGAAGCGTGACATACAAAGTTTAACAACGGAGAGCTATCGGCCATATTTAACGGTAAAAGCGGTTAATCAATATGGCCGTAGGCATTGGATCTTTTGCAATGTACAGAAGCGTCATGCTCATTTGTTGAGTGATGGTGAATTACGGATGTACAAAAAATTGATTTGGGCCAGAGGTACTAAGCGCGTATTTGAGCAGTATGCACTCGATTTAAATGAAACTTTAAATATTGCAGTCGCGGGTAATTTAATTCATCCACGCAATTGGGAAACCTCGGAGGCATATGTGATGACAACAGATTTTTTGGTTCAACATCAAAACCTAAAAAACCCGAGTCGCATAATAACGACGGCATATAGTTTTAAATATGCTTCTCAAATTTACGTGGTCGATGAGGAAGGGACTGAGCTGGAGGGCTCGATACAAGGCGAAGAAATAAAGGTGCTACAGCGCAAGAATGCTCGAACTTGGCAGAAATTTGCCATTGAACGAGAGTATTGGCGACGCCGTGGTGTTAAGTATCAAATTGTTACGGAATTGGATGCTACCAAGGAAGAGTTCAATAACATCCGCTTCTGTGAACCTGCGGGTTTTATGAAGTTTGAGGATGAATTGGTTAGAACATTCGTATTTACTTTTTGCCACGTATGGCAAAGATACTTCATGAAACCACTTGAGTTTTTACTGTTACATACAAGGCAACAGCTAAATTGCTCTGATGAGCAAGTTATTCGGCTTTTTCAATTTAGTGTACTCAAGCATTTTTTGCCGCTTAAGCATAGTAGTACGTTACAGTTCCATCGCCCAGTGGAGCTTATCTTATGATGCTCAGAAGAGGTACGCGCCTGACTAACGAGAAAAAGAATATTGATCTTCTTGTTTGTCACGTTAGTTGTTGTCGACGGTTTACTGCTTTGTATGATCTAAATGGTTTTGACCCCAAAAAAAACCTTTCTAAACCTGAAGCATGGCGTATGGATGATGTATTGGCACACATAACTAGCCATTCATTAAAAGTAGAGCGTTTTAACTATCCGGTTGTTATGACTAGAGGTGATGGCTGGATTGCTACTGAAATGGGTAAAGGTGCCTGGCTTGATAAACGTGACTACAAATTTAAGAAAATCGAAAGTCTTGTTAGTCCCGATAAAATTGAGCAGTACTTGTATGGCAAGGGGCTAGCGGCTGAGATAAAGCCACTTCTCGGAAAGGCTAAGTGGAAAGGGAAAGCATCATTTCATTCTGCGATTAATCGATACATCATTTTTGGTTGTACCAAAAACTCATTGTTGCCATTTGGCTTAACGAAATGTGGCTCAAACTACCGTCATGTTAAAGACTTGAGTGACTCCCAGATTAAGCGTGGTCCAAACGGTAAGAACGGTAAAGTGAAAGTTCGTTCAAACGCACGATGTGTAAATGATGTTGATAAATTAAACATTAAAAAAACTGCTGCTTTTATCAAATCTAATCACGTTAACTTTTCTATTGCGTTTGCTTATCGGCTATATCACAGGACATTTGAACGCTATGTAATCGAAAGAGAGACGACACTAGGTACCCAACATATCTTTCACCCATTTCCTGAGGAAGATCGAATCAGTGATGGCATGTTTCGCTATCACTTTAAAAAAATTATTGATAAAGCATCACTTCTTCGTTTGAAACATGGAGATGTTAACTTCGCCAAAGACTTCGAGGATAGACAAGGCAAGTCTTTTGATGGTGTACTTGGCGCCACACAGCGCTATGAAGTCGATGCAACCATTCTTGATTGTTACGTGCGTTACCCTTTTGATACAAGTAAGCGCTATTCAATGGGGCGTCCTGTTTTATATCTCGTAGTCGATGTTTATTCAACAATGATTGTTGGGATGTATTTGGGGTTTGATGGCCCCAATTGGCAAGGAGTATCTCAGGCTTTGGCAAATGCATGTTTAGATAAAGTTGAATTTGCTAAACGTTTTGGCGTTCTTCTCGATGAAAATGATTGGCCAGCTAAACATGTGCCAATTGAATTAGCAATAGACAATGGACCTGAGTATAGGAACACCTTCATTGATGCTCTTTTAAACGCGAGAATTGGTATTGAAGATGTTGCGTTTATGGCAATTTATCGCGGTGATGCTAAAGGAGTGGTTGAGCGCAAATTTGGTACTGTTAATGATCAAGTTATTAAGTTTGTTCCTGGTGCATTAGCAGATCTAGCAAAACGTGAAGATAGCCATGCATCTAATAATGCGTTGTACGATTATGACTCATTGATGCAAGTGTTAATCGCAGAAATCTGCTACCACAACAATTCAGCAGATCGTCTCAAGCGACTTAACTTCAAGGGCCTTGAAAATGGTGCAGACTTTACGCCCAAAGCAATTTTTTTGAATAGCTTGGAAGACATGAAAAAGGTAGGTCGGTTAAACCCTGAAGTAAGTGAGGCCAAAATTCGGTGGGCATTTTTGCCTGAAGAGCGTGCGACGGTAAATTCTAGCTGTATACGTTTTGAAGGGGTCGAATACCATCACCCTTATTTTAATTCTAGTAGTGGCTATGCTAGAGCTAGGCATCATGGCGCATTCAAAATATTGGTCAAAAGGATGTACGACAATATTAATGAGCTCTTACATGAAACCGACGATGGTCAGATCGTTAAGTTACGCCTTAAAAATATCAATAACGAAAACCCTTTAGCAAGTCAGCATTGGGAGCTGGTAATGCACTTGATGGAGCAAGAAAAAAATATGCTTCACGAGCATAAGCAAAATGCTCTGATAACACGTGCATTTTGGGATTCTGTCACTGACCAAACTACTTTACAGCAGGAAGCTGAGCGCTCGCTCGCACCTAAAAACAAACGTAAATCTATCCAACCAGGCATTAAAGCTCGTCAACAAATTCAGAAGCTTGTGCTAAGAGCTCAAGCGAATCAACAGTTGGATAATACATTTGGTACTGGAACCGACTTAGAGTCAATGAAGCCCGCCGTCATGGATGACTTAGACGACGAATTGTATGGAGATTAATGGAGTAATCTTATGAAAAAAGAAGCGATATATCGAAAACACCCGCTTGATAGCTTAAATGGAAATCCTCTTACCGAAGCTATTGAAGTAATAGCGCACGAAGATGAGCTGAATAAAAAGCTTACTTTCAAACCTACTTTTGAAAAGAACTTAACTGATATACCAGCTGTATATCAGCAGGTATTTCTAGAGCGCTTAGAAAAGGTTCACGTTCCAGCGCCATACTTATATGGAATGTATAACAAGTTTGTAGGGCTTATTTTAGATGGATATTCTAAGTACAAGCCACATTCTGCGGAAACTAACAAATTGCAAATGGCAATCGCCTTGGCAGCTAGAAAGGGGGAGCGATTAGAAGAGGAATTTATTTCTCGAACAACCGCGCCTAGCGTATTTGTTCATGGTCATAGTGGTGTTGGTAAGACGAAAGGAATTCGCAGTGTTCTGAAAGTGATCCCACAAGTGATCAAACACAACAAGTTTGAGGACAAAATCTTCCGGCAAGATCAGCTCGTTTGGGTATCGCTTGATATGCCATCGACTCCATCAACCAAGGGATTGGCGCTCAATTTCTTTAACGCTGTTGATGAAGCCCTTGATACAGATTTTTATGAACAGTGGAAAGATAAATCACATTACTCTGTAGAGCGCCATTTAAGTCAAATGCAGTCAATTGCTGTGGCACATCATTTGGGGTTGGCTCATATTGATGAATTGCAGTTCATGTTGAAATACAAAAATAGTAAAAATGCGCCATCCTTCACTACGATTGAAGCTTTGTTTAACAAGTTGGGTATTCCTATTGTTCTTTCATCAACAACATCTGGTAGGGAGATGTTTTTATCTGATACTAAAAGCCCAGATTTTACGATCACACGCAGACTCTTGACCAACCGTGAATATCAGTTTTCTTTGTACGGGGTAAAGAGTAAGTTTTTTAACTCTCTCTTTGATGCATTGTTCCCTGAATCATTTTGTAAGAGTAGCGAAATGCCAGATAAGCAGTTCAAACAAGTTTTTTGTTATTTAACGTGTGGTCTGCCTGCAATGATGACGAGGTTGGCGATACTGCATCATGAGTCAATTGCAATGTTGAAGAATAAATACCCCGATAAAGCCGATGCATATCGCACGGGTGACGTGGAGAGGTTACATAAGACGTATAATAATCAATTCTCTTTGATTGCTGGAGCTTTAGATAATCTAAGAGCGGGAAATATTCAACAGTTTGATGAGGATGTGAACAAACTGGATGAAAAAGAGCATGTTTTAACAAACGAAGAAGTAAAGTTAGCTGCAAAAGCTGAGCGCAAAAAAGTACAAAAGTTATTACCTGACGTAGTGCCAGACCCATTAGGTATACCTCGTGTGTGTATGGATATTGATTCTAAAGATATGCTCAATTTCATTAAGGAGGGTTACGATGAGTAAAGTATCATTTATGCCAACCCCTTTTGATGGCGAGCACTTTGCGGGAGTGGTGTCTCGTAAGGCAACCCTTTTAGATAGTAGTAACCCTAAGCTGGTGTTTGAACGCATGCTTTCAGAGGATGGCTCTTTGAGCAATCAACGAATCTATCATCCGTTAATTGATATTGCTGCGAATGCGTATGAGGGGAGTATAAGCAGAGAATATCTGTTAAGAAAACACTCATTGTTTCCTTATTATTCACCTTCGATGCATTTTCGTGATGTTGATAAGATCATTAATAAACGGATCAGGAAAGGAGGCCTTTGGAAGCGCTGCGAATTTATTGAGCAAGTACCATCCTTATCGGCTCCATTATGCAGAACATTGTCGTTTTCTTTAGCTTGGCGATGGTGTCCATTATGCGCCATTGAAGATGAAAAACGTGTAGGTACTTCCTATTGGCACGTTGAACATCAGTTACCTTCGATGATCACTTGTTCAAAGCATGCTTGCGAATTGTGTGAAAGCTGTAATAACTGTGGATTTTCTAGCATTGACATAAGAATTATGGCGACGCCACCAACCACCAATAAATGTACTAAATGTGGTGCTATTCATAGGGCAAGTTACGTAGATTTAAATGGGCATATTACATGGGTACAGCAAGCGAGTATGGATTTATTAAATTCACCTGGAATGCTTTCTAAACCATACTTTGAACACGTAATGAAACGAGGTATTCAAAGTGGCTTTTCTAATTTAAACGGAGGGAGAATACGAGAGCAAGTATTTGTGGCAGCGAGACTTCAGCAAGACTTTGTAGCGTGGTTTTTTGAACATGGTTTTGAACGTTTTTTTCATGAACCTGAAGCTGTTATCAATTACAAAACGTTAAGTCTCGAAAAGGCATTACGAAACGTAAATGGATGGCATCCATTGTTTGTATTGATGTGGCTGCGGTTTTTGGCGGTAGAATGGCCTTCGTTAGAAATTGCAGCTTAAGTGCGCTGCTACCCAACGAGACTATTTACAGTTGGCTCGCTAGAGCAGGGTTAATAAGCGGTTTAGCTACGGATCATGACTTTTTGCTGGTTAGGTTGGGATATACTGGCCAGCAATTAACATCCATATTTCCTCCCTTTATTGTTCAAGTTTCACAATCTGTGGGATTGGACATTAATGAGATAATTACAAAGCACAGCGTATTGCCATTTTTTAAGCCTTTTATACGAAGTGATATTTTTCAAAATGCTCACGATAACTTAAGCAAAGGGTTATGTGTTGATTCGTATAACCAATTTTCATTGTTGGCTAATCGAATACCTGAGCCCACAGTTTTAAGCTATTGTTCAAAGTGCGCAGCGCAAGATATAAAAAACTTTGGGGTTGCTTACTGGCATGTAGAACATCAATTACCTTGGGTCAAATACTGTCCATTTCATTTGATAAAGCTAGAACACATAAAGCGTGAAAGAAAATTGCTCGTTTTGCCACCTCAGGTTGTAAGTGAGAGCAAAGGTTTAACTCAGGCAAGCCTAAAGCAGGCAAGACTTGCTCAAGATGCGTATGCACTTTGGTCTTTAAATTTAGAGGCCATCGATTCAGATGTTTTGAGAAGGGTTTATTTACATGGGTTAAATGCGAATAATCTCGTATGTAATTATGGGTCAGTCAGGCAAGGAAAATGGCAAACAAGCCTTAAGGAGTACTGGGTAAATGAGTTGCCTAAAGGGCTTTTTGATGCGGTTTTTGGGGGGAGTAAAAGCAATAGCTACCCATCAAACTTTATTTATCAATCTCACGCTCAGTTTCACTCATTAAAACACCTACTCGTGATACAGCATTTATTTGGCAGTTTGTCAGAATTTTTGAAGTGTTGTTCTAATCCGAATCAATTAAACGTGAGGCCAGATCATGTAATTAATGATGTGTTTGAACGTGTTAATCCAGAAAAAACAGATTTACTTTTAAAGCAGCTAAGAAATGGCATGAGTATGCGCCAAGCTGCTAAGCGAGCAAACGTTAGTGTGGGGTATGCTAAATCTGTAGCTATACAAAATAACATACTAATACAGCGTAGAGCACATTTCCTATTTGCGACAGAGCGTAAGCAAATTCTTTCTAGGCTAAAAGCTGGTGAACTTACTACTTCAATTGCCAAAGAGATGGAATGCTCGCAAAGTGCAGTTGAACAGTTATTGACTCAGTTTCCTAATATTAAAAAATTACGTATCCAGCTTCGATTTAAAAAGCAACGCAACACGCATCGCTCAATATTACATGAATGTTTGGATAGAACAAAAGCGCCTACTCGTGGAGAGATTCAAGCATTATGTAGAAGTTCTTACACGTGGCTTTTTAAACATGATAAGGAATGGCTGTATGAAACTTTACCGTCTGCAATACCAAGAAATAGACGTAGATGATGTTAGGCTGAAGCCTTAATTTGGTTAAATACTGTAATGAAGCCTTGTTTGCGATCAGGATGAAGCCTTAATTTGGTTAAATACTATAATGAAGCCTTGTTCGCGATCAGGGTGAAGCCTTAATTCAGTTAAGTACTGCAATGAAGCCTTGTTTACGATTAGAGTGAAGCCTTAATTTGGTTAAATACTGTAATGAAGCCTTGTTTGCGATCAGGATGAAGCCTAATCCGGTTAAGTACTGTAATGAAGCCTTGTTCGCGATCAGGGTGAAGCCTTAATTCAGTTAAGTACTGCAATGAAGCCTTGTTTACGATTAGAGTGAAGCCTTAATTTGGTTAAATACTGTAATGAAGCCTTATTTGCGATCAGGATGAAGCCTTAATCCGGTTAAGTACTGTAATGAAGCCTTGTTTGCGATCAGGATGAAGCCTTAATCCGGTTAAGTACTGTAATGAAGCCTTGTTTGCGATCAGGATGAAGCCTTAATTTGGTTAAATACTATAATGAAGACTTGTTTGCGCTCAGGGTGAAGCCTTAATGAGATTTGATCTGAGAGAAAACTATATGTCTATGGACATTATTGATGACTTACTTTTTGAGGGCGGCTTTGATTAGTCATTCATTAGCAGGCCTGATTCAAATAGAAGTTCGAAGGAGTGCAGAAACTGAATATATGTTGACGGAATCAATAATATGTAGTAGCTCATATCCGATCTTACAGTTTAAAAGAACGGGTTTAGACTTAGCCTGACAGGCGACTTTGAGCGATAACCAGACATTGAGATTGTCCAAATATCGTCGTGAATTGATTGGTTAAACTGTATCGTTAGCGCATATTAGTTTATTTAACTCTACCTAAAAATTTAGAAAACTTAATAATAGTAATGCTTTAGGTTATTTGTTAAAACATATAATGTAGATAAATGAGCGTGAAGTCGGCAGAAATATGCGCGATGAGCACACTATTAAATTGTTATATTACAAAAGGAGTTGTGGTGAAGTTTCTTAGTTTTCTATCGTTGTCTGTCTTATCTTTCACTACTCAAGCTTGTATGTTTCCGCCTAAAGGATTGATTGAGGAGCACAATAATCTATTTGATTTATTAGTTCTATTTTCCCTTTTAGTTGCGGTTATTTCACTGCTAATTAGGTTGTCTCATCAGAGGTCTAGATTATGGGTTCCTGCACTTTTAGTCTTAGGTTTTGGTTATTTCCCTTTTATTTTATTCAATCTTGATAGTTACGGAATTATTGGTCCAGCTGGTGCTTGTGGTCGTCCTGGTATGGTTTTAATTGGTCAAATTTGTTTAGGTGGTTACCTAATTATTTTGTGCTACGAACTATTTAAGTATTTTAAACATCGGCGTAAGTTGTAATATAACAAGAACATTAAACGGAAAAATTACAGTTGGCTGTTTTTCGTTCCTCAAACATTATAGCCAACTATAATTTTCCGCTTATGTAAGCGTTAGGTGCTTTGGTGAAAAAATGTTTACTTCGGGATGGGAGCCAACGCTTCTGGACGCATACACGCAGGGCGGCTTCGCCATTGTGCCCTACGTGCCTGCGCCCCTTATTTAAAAGTTATGTGTTTTTATCTGATCAAGTTAAAACCAAGAGGTGAAAATTGACTAATTATGAAAGAAAGAGTTTGTTTGAAGCTTACTCAGAATATGTAAATGGAAGGTTTAGCGAACTCACTGATTTTGTCGTATTAGTAGTTGGGTTTTGCTTAGGCACACTATCAGCTCAAAAGATACCACCAATGTATAACCTCTTTATAATGGCAGTTGTTCTCACTACTTTCCTTTACTTGATGTTAAAGGAAAGAAACGCACCTGACTCTAAGTTAAAGTCAACGCTAGATAGATTAAAGGATAAATACAAAAATAAAGAGAACAACGAAGAAATAATGGAAGAGATCCACTCCTACGACATATGGAATGGATTTAGTGGAAGAGCCATCAAGTCAAACTTGCCACTCATATTCGGCACTATATTTTGTATTTACACACTAATAGAGCACGCCGCTAAAGCGTTTTACTGGTGGTAACACATAACAAGTCAATTAACAGAACAAAAAGCAGTTGTTTTTGCTCCTTCATTGCTTATTTTAACAAACTATATCTTCCCTTATTTGAGCGTTACCAATGACTGCTCATGGCACTTATGCGACTGTCAGATTTGATTAAGCCCTAACAATAAAACCTGACAGATAAAGTTAAGACTTATTCAAATAATACGCAAGGTTAGTTGTCTATTCCCAAACTCCAAATACATAACTTAGTTACTTTTTATGTTGGTGGACCGCTTTCTTTATCAGTTGTCGAAAGCGTTTTGTTCCCCCCTCAAGTTTTGGATGAGCATACAGACCTCCTACGACGCTCGGTGTGTTTGGTAGAGTTAGTAAACATTTCTAAATATTGCCCGATTAGAAATGAATTAATCTGGTTGCAAACTTTATTTTAAATCGTACACACCGAGACTTGTTAGATTGAGTAGGGAGTTGCAAACTTTATTTAAAAAACGTCCAACCTAAGTAATTGAGTTACAAGACCTGCTAGTTGCAAACTCTATTCATGATCTACAGCAGAGATGTGATCAGAGTTATTATAGTTTGGGAATGAAATTATAGATTGGGAATTTCATTATAGATTGGGAATCCAATCGCTATTCCCAATCTATAATTATTGAAAAAGGTGAGCTCCAGTGGCTCACCTTTTTTGTATAAAAACTTAGTTGGCGATCAACAATTAAGTTTGTGAACGCTACAATTAAAAATGTGAACACATAAATAAGAAAAAAGCGAACCAAAAATTGGAGTTTACAACTATTTTGGGGCACTCCAAATGGTTCGCTCTTTTATTTAGAAATGCCATCTCGAATGATATTTCGATTATATTTTTAACATTTCATAAATACTGCTTATTTTGGCATTACTACTATAGTTCCTACTTTTATCAATTATTGTAAATTTACCTACTAAATATAAATCGTCATTGCTTCCTGTTTTTAAAACATCAGTTACTTTTTCTGACGCTAATAATGCAGTGCCCAAACAAGAACCTAGTTCAGGTTTATAAGCTGGATACCATTCATGTAGCCAGTATATAAATGAAGAATTACAAATATCACCTTCTAAATAATTAATACTACTTTCCTTGTACTCCATAGCAGGGTCGCCTGCGCCAATTAAGAAACGAGGATTAAACACCCCTCTTAAAAAGTAATCTATTTCCCAGCGGTTTAATCCTTCCGGAAATAGTTGCTCTGCTAAATAATTACATTCAATTTCAGAGTCAATGTTTATTGTTTTTCCTTCAATAATTTCTTGAGCGGTTAAAGTAATATTATTAGGTATTTCAACACAGAGAACCTCTAAATCAATAGATACGTTTAAATAATCTCTACTAACTGGGGCACTTGCTTGTAATATTATTTTTGAACTATGACTTAGCTCCTTAAGTATTTTTCTTAAATCATCTTGTGTTGGTAATCCTGAACTTCTGTTAAGTTCCTCTAGCTTTGGCCAACCCTCAGGTGGGAGGGAATGAAGCAATTTTGAGTACTCCTTACCCAATGGTATAACTTCGAGATTAAAGCGCTCAATGTATTTCTGGAAATCAGGGAAATTAACTTTAGCAAATAGTAAAGTTCTAACATATGCAGAAAGTACTACAGACTCAGTTTGTGATGAAAAGCTTCCTAGTATAGGTTCGGCATTAGAAAATTGATCTCCACAGTAATTGTGAGCTTTAAAAAATGGGACTGCACACCTTTTTGATATGGTTTCCCATTCATGAGAGATATGCTTTGTGAATGGGTATCCTGTGGCTTCCTCTAATCGTTCCATATTGTTATAAAACATAGGTGAAGAACTATACTTGGCCTTTATAAATTTTTCTGGGATTTTATAATTATCTATATTCTCTATAGTTTCGTAATAACTACTGGATAAACGACTAGTTCTACCTGTTAATTTCTGGAGAATATAGTTAGAAGTTAATGAGGGGTGATTTATATTCCTTTGTAAGTCAGCAAATTTGAATATTTCAGTATCTACTAATAGCAAAATAGATAAAAAGTCTGAAATTTCAGTTTCAAAAGGTAGCTCACTCAAATATTTTAAATATAGTTTTTTATAGTGTTCGGCATTTTTAAATGTAAGAGTATTGGCTATTTCTTTAGCAGTCTTCAATCTCATAACCCTATCAGGAAGGAAGAAATTTTGAAGCAATAAATTATATGCTATAGCATCGAACTTAACAGGCTCTTCTGTCCAATAACAAGGTTCAAGCGCAAGGTGAATTGTTTCTTGCTCTATACTGGAGACCATGACTTCAGTAACTTCAACAGCTTTATCATATTCTCCGGCTGCAATTAGGTATTGAACTAAGCGTTCTGTCGGTACAACAACCGAT
The DNA here is from genome assembly GCF_014164325.1 of Pseudoalteromonas sp. SG43-4. Lineage (NCBI taxonomy): Bacteria > Pseudomonadati > Pseudomonadota > Gammaproteobacteria > Alteromonadales > Pseudoalteromonadaceae > Pseudoalteromonas > Pseudoalteromonas sp. SG43-4. Next base: position 407,462 of record NZ_JACJFB010000002.1, read on the forward strand.
TCATTACCGCGGATTTTTAAGTTTTCACCTTGAAGTGAGTCTTTTAGTAGATCTGACCATCTATTGGAATATATTTTTGCAAACTTATTAATCATTGACTCAGTTCTACTCCCCCCCATATAGCGAATCCAACAATTATTTAACTGTAAACATCTTACAGCCCACTTATACGATTTAGCCTTTCCTTGTAGTTTTTTACTTAAATCAAAAATCAACTCAAGCCCTTTGTCTAAACTGTAAGGTAATTTGTTATTACTCTCAATTATGTCATTAAACTTCTGTATTACTTCAAGACCTTTACCTTGCTGTTGCCAACATTTAACCCACATTTGATAACAGTGGAAGTGGTCTTTATATGATAATTTATCAACAGCTTTAGCGAATGATATTAATTTTTCAGGAGGGTAATTCTCAGGAAATATTAATAAATTTTTATCTTTATCTGCATCACTATATTCACGTTTTCTAGGAGATGGAGGCTTTGAGCCAAGAAATTTAATTTGTTCACTAAGTGCTTCTCTTATATTAGTAGCAACTTTGGACCTTCTTTCTAAAACATCAAGACTCTCTATCTTTGATGAACACCTTATTAAAGCTAAATCAATTTCATCGTTAAAATCAGTAATTTTAAAATAAGCAGGCATAATATCATCTAGTACAAACCAGTTTTGTTTCGAAAGATGATATGTAAATTCATCAACAAGTCTTTCAGGATAATGTTGAGATATTAAATTAATCCTCCATGAAGGAATATGCCGTATTTCACGCTCAGTAAATTCAAATATCTCATTAGTAAATGGAGTCAATCGTTCAAGCCAGCCTTTAACATCACCAATACCACTTTTGCCGCACGACTCTATGGCATCGTATAACTCACTTAAAGTTGTATCTTTGCGGTGCCCATAACCGAGGGTATGTTGTGCTGTTTGATTAACAAGTTCCATTACTTGATCTTTAAGGTCAAATTCCAAAGCTATCGCAGCTTCTTCTATAGCATCTCTGCATAGTTCAGCAGTATTATCTTTCCTATTTGCTAAATGAGAAATAGCTTCATTAAAATGATTTTTAGAAAACTCCCTAATTACTCCTACATCAATTAACTTGGCTGATTTCTTTAAAAATAAATGGCCGTTCCACCAACTGCATTTTTTTACTTCTAAAAATATATTTTCATTAAATGGGCACACTAAATCAATATTCTTTAGCAATAAGTAAAGATCTGTTGATATCAATGGTAACGACCTGATAATTGAACCTGTTACATCGAAAAATTTGTATTCTTCGAGTTTAGGTAAAGTAGTTTCAAGTAAATGATAAATTGAAAGTGGTGAAAATTTTTTCTTTCTATTAATACTATTACCTAAACTTATCGCCATATATTTAAATGCTAGTAAAGCTTGCTGAAAGTGTTGCTCCTTATCAGAAATTTCAATTGATAACGGTAGTACTACTTCAGATGGTTCAACCAAGTAATTTAGCAAGTTCTTAAAAAAGAAATCATGTAAGTAATATTCTGAAATACTTTCTAATGTAATTGGTTCAATATCTTCTTTAGATACTTTAGTTTTGTCTATTAATTGGTGATTAAGGTAGTAATACAATCGCCCAAGAGTAAATGCCCTTGTCATCTTAGACAGGGGGTGATGCTCGTCTAATTCTATTTCTTCAGTGCTTGAGGCGCGTACAAGGGCGTCGGTAACAATTTTTATACAGGATTCAGGGATTGCTTCTTTTGATAGTTCAAATAAACAATAACCTTTTCCTTTAGAGATTAAACTGTCTACCATATATCGAAATGGTGCTTCAATTGGTTTTATCCTTTTAATAAATCCTGTTATTCGGAGCATATTAGGTTCAATAACGTTAATAAGAATATCAATAACGGCATTTACTAATTCATGAAACTTATTTCCATATCGACTGCCTTTTATTCCGCTATAGAACATTAGCCTTCTAATTAGCTCATTAATGGCTTCCTCAACAATTAAATCATCACTGTTTTGCAATGAAGACGTAACAACGACAATTTCTTTAGGATCTTTTAGTTGTCGTAAGTGATCAGCGCGCCATAGCAATGCATAACTATCAGGGGTATATTCGAAAATACAATTCAAAAATGTGGAGTAATTTTCATATAATTGAAACTCAACCCCATTTAAAAGTCGTATTTTTATTAATCTAAGGTCAACTAACTTTGCAAATAAATCATTTTCCAGTGCCACCTTTTCGGCATAATCCAAAATATGCTCAATGTGCTCACTTAAATAACCTTTACTAAATGACTCTTTTAGCCAAGCTCTAGATATACCTGACATTAGATTAGAGAAATCGCCTAGCTTAGCTTCGATTATCCATAACCACCCCCATACCCAATATTCAGGGGCCTCTTTACTTAACCAGTTTTTAACCCTTGGCAACAATCTATTTGAAGCTTCTTGGTACTCACTTCTATTCATTAGAAATACATTGATACTGCTATGAAATGAGTAAATACCGCTTCTTTTACTATCTAAAAGGTGTTCAATGCTTTCATAAGCAGTTAAAAAGTCACTACTATTATTGAAACAGGTACCAAGACTATGCGAATTAGGCCAAGGAAAATCAACACAACTCAAAAGGTATAGTACTTCTTTAGCTGTAGGAGATAGTTGCACCCATAAATTTTTATAATATTGATGAATGTTTCCGTCTGGGCATCTAGGTAATTGCTCTATCGTATGTTCAGTAATTACTTGACCAGAGCGAATCAAATTCTTCATTGAATAAAGCATATGAAGAGGATAGCCATCACTCACGTTTTTTAGTGCCTGTGTGATTTCAGCTAAAGCAGTTTCGTTTTGAGATTTATTATAATTAGGTAAAGTTACTTGTCCTGAGTCCCGCTGTTCAACAAGCCAAGAATTAATAGCCATTAAACCCATTGGTGGCAATGAGTGCCAATTAGAGTCTCTATCAATAAGTGTTGAAATTTTGATGGGAAGTTGAGATTCATTAATTGGCTGAGTACCTAAAATTAAACACGCATTTTCAGGCGTAGGTAAAAGTTTATTTACTAGATGATTTAATTGAGAAATATCACTCCTTTCTCTCCATACATGATCTAATCCATCTAAAATGATGATTAATGGTTTACCAGTCGTTTTTGCTTGTTGGCTTGTAGTGGTACAGTGATTTTAGCCACCCATTAAGAAAGAAATGTTATGCTGATAAGCATACAAATTTGGGTGAAAAAATGACGAAATTAAAACGCGCATCGTATTCTGCAGCAATAAAATTAGA
>NZ_JACJFB010000030.1:0-35540 GCF_014164325.1 Pseudoalteromonas sp. SG43-4
AAAACCTCCTGTGAACTATAAGAATAATTTGTTGTGGCACTAGCAAAAGCTCATAACAAGGCCAGCCAGCATCGCTCCCTACGGTCGCTGGACCTCGTTTCACTCGGCCGCTGCTGGCGGCGTTAGGTAACCTAATGATACTTCGCGATGTTCAATTAGTTAACGGTGGTAAATCGAGTAAAGAGAAGCTTGAACAAAATAAGTACTTGATGAACTATTGGAACTTAGTTGAAGATATTTTTTGTATATATCTGCCTGATAAGTTTGATTTTGCAGGGTTGGCAAAGCTGAATGTATATCTGGGAAGATATTCAGGTGAGGATTACATCCCACCACGATCTGATGGAATAGCGGCTTATAAAAGAGATGACTTTATATTCGATGATTTTTGCGAACTTTCCGACCATAGTAAATGTGTTAAGTCTCTTTATTATCTAACTGATTCTCTTAAAATTATAGGAAATAGGATCAACGTACCTTTTGAGATTTTAAACACCATTGATCTAATTGCTGAAAAGGTCTTAGGTTGTGATTTCCAGTTGGAACGAATACATAAAAAAACCAGCAAATGGAATAAGTCTAGGAATATCCGAGCTACTACGACCCTAACTTATAAAATTGGCGGGATAGATATCAACTTTGCATTGATTGATAAGAGTGGTAGTGTTTTATACTCAAAGCAGTTATTTTCGAACCAATTCAGGGACTCAACTTGGTTTATTCTTTTCCACGGAGCATGGCGTGACTCAATTTTCACAATTACTAATAGAGTTGAGAAACCTATATTTTCAATTGATAGCTCGGAGTTACCGGTTACCTAACAAAACCATTAACCGGATTTGTGGAAGAACGCCACAAACCGGTTATGGTAAGTGTTAGGCATCTAAATGAGCAACGAAGGATTAGTTAAAGTTCACGTATCTTTGCCAAATCACTGGATGATTGGTGGGGAGTCTATGTGTAGTGGCATAGTGATTTTAGCCACTATTTACATACAAACTTGTATAAAACCAAGTGGAGCTTTCTTATGCCTTAGTTTTATTAAAAACGTCCACTAATGTTAAACTACAAAAAACTTAATTACTTAATATAGCTATGGCATTTTACATTCCTTTATTACAACCTCACTTTAAGCACATTGAAATTGGCGATACGCTTACATCACTTTGGAGTGGATGTGGCAGTATTGTGCAGTGCCAGCTTGATGATAAAGCCTGCGTTATTAAAGCGATTAAAATACCCAGTTATATACACCATCCTAAAATTAAACAAAGCGAATTTGCGCTTAAAAGAAAGCAGCACTCATATAGTGTTGAATACACATTTTATAAGCTTTATAGCCAGCATTTACCAGTACATGCGCAAAGTATTGAATGTATAGGTGCAATTAATAAAGATGATGAATATGCGCTGGTGTTTAAGGATTTCACCAAACATGGGTTTACTCAAGCAGGGCCACAACATGTTAAAGCTATATTAAGGTGGCTTGCACACTTTCATGCGTTTAACTTAAGTAAACCCGCTGAAGGGTTATGGCAGCAAGGCAACTACTGGCATTTAAGCACGCGCCCAGATGAGTTTAATAAACTAAAAGATAACCTTGATAAAAAGTCCGATATTAAAAATGCTGCACATAAAATAGATGAGCAGCTACAAAGTTGTACGTATAAAACGCTGATTCATGGCGATGCAAAACTTGCTAACTTTGCAGCAAATGAGCGCGATGAAATACTCGGTTATGATTTTCAGTATATAGGTGCAGGTTCTGGGATAATTGATGTAATGTATTTTATGACCAGTTGCTTGAGTGATGCACAATTACACGAGTGCGCTGATGAGTATCTTGCGTATTATTTTGACAATTTAAAGGCTGCTATTACTACTTATCATCCTACAGCACCAGCAGTTAAAATAGCTGACAATTGGCTCGCTTTATGGCCTGCTGCATGGGCTGACTTTTATCGATTTTTAGCTGGCTGGAGCCCCGAGCACCAAAAAATAAATAGTTATATGCAACAGCAAGTAAATAGCTGGTTAGCGAGTAACATTTAATAAACACAACGGGCTGATTGCTTGCATAAATATCAGGCAAAACAATACATTTTGGCACGATGTATGAAAATCTCTTTAAAACTACAGGTCAAATGACCTTTTTTAATATAAAATACTGCAAATTCTTGTATCAGTAGGTTTATATCATGGCAATTCACGTTATTTCTCACCCTCTTGTTCAACATAAACTAGGCCTAATGCGAGCGCATGGTATTAGTACTAAAAGCTTTCGTGAATTATGTTCTGAAGTTGGAACCTTATTAACCTACGAAGCAACTAAAAACCTACAGTTAGAAGATAACGAAATTACAGGCTGGGATGGCAATAAATTAAAAGTAGAGCACATTAAAGGTAAAAAAATTACCGTAGTGCCTATTTTGCGTGCTGGTCTTGGCATGATGGACGGTGTTATGCAGCTATTACCAGCCGCTAAAGTAAGTGTTGTTGGTCTTGAACGTAACGAAGAAACGCTAGAGCCAGTACCATATTTTGAAAAGCTTGTTGGTAATATTGATGAGCGCTTAAGCTTAGTTATTGACCCTATGCTTGCAACCGGTGGCTCAATGATTGCCACAATCGATATGCTTAAAAAAGCAGGCTGTAAAGAAATCAAAGTAATTGTATTAGTAGCTGCACCAGAAGGTGTGGAAAAAACACTTACAGCACATCCCGACGTAGAAATATTTACAGCCTCTGTAGATAGCCACTTAAACGAAAAGGGCTATATTATCCCTGGTTTAGGCGATGCGGGCGACAAAATATTCGGTACTGTTTAGGAGTCTTTAAGTGCAAAATAATGACACCTTTTCAATAAAAACTATTTTAACAGGCGCGCAAATGCTGTTTGTAGCATTTGGTGCACTGGTATTAGTGCCACTTTTAACGGGCTTGGATCCTAATGTTGCGCTTTTTACCGCTGGCATTGGTACTTTGCTGTTTCAGGTAGTGACTAAAGGCCAAGTGCCTATATTTTTAGCTTCATCATTTGCTTTTATTGCACCCATTATTGCCGCTGTGCAAATGTGGGGCGTGCCAGCCACTATGGGCGGCTTAATGGTAGCGGGCTTTGCTTATATGCTTTTAAGTTTATTAGTAAAATTTAAGGGCGTTGCAACGCTTCATAAAATTTTACCGCCTGTGGTTGTAGGCCCTGTAATTATGGTTATTGGTTTAGCGCTTGCACCTGTTGCTGTAAATATGGCGATGGGTAAAAGTGGCGACGGAAGTATTCAAATTATTGATTACAACAGTGCTATTTATATTTCGTTGTTCTCGTTAGTGGTTACGCTTATTTTTGCAGTGTGGGGAAAAGGCGTATTTAAGCTTATACCTATTCTGGCAGGGGTTGTTGCGGGTTATTGTTTATCGCTTGGTATGGGCGTTGTGCAATTTGATGCAGTAACTAACGCACAGTGGTTTGCTGTACCAAACTTCACATGGCCTGAGTTTAAATGGCAGGCTATTTTGTTTATGGTGCCTGTAGCAATAGCACCTGCAATTGAGCATATTGGTGACATGATGGCTATTAGCCAAGTAACCAATAAAGACTTTTTGAAAAAACCTGGGCTTCACCGTACTTTGTTTGGTGATGGCCTTGCGACGTCTGCAGCATCATTATTTGGCGGCCCGCCTAACACTACTTACTCAGAGGTAACGGGAGCAGTTATGCTTACCAAAAACTTCAATCCTAAAGTAATGATGTGGACAGCCATTATCGCCATTATTTTAGCCTTTGTTGCTAAAATGGGATCTGGCTTACAGACTATACCTGTACCTGTAATGGGCGGCATTATGATTCTACTTTTTGGCTCTATTGCTGTAGTGGGTTTAAATACATTAGTTAAGTCGGGCGATGATTTAACAGCACCACGTAACTTAAGTATTGTTGCACTTATTTTGGTGTGCGGTATTGGCGGTATGCATATAGGTGGTAGCCAATTTAGTTTAGAGGGCGTAAGTTTATGCGCTATTTTAGGCATTGTACTCAACCTTGTATTACCTAAGGCGCAGCCTCAAGAGAGTTAATAGTGCACGTAAGTTAAAAATATTGCACCAAAATAGCGCATTTTCAATGCGCTATTTTTTTAACCTATTAATAAATATACAAAAATAATAATGGTCTAGTATCTGCATTTAATTTCCAGAACGCATCGTATGCAAAGGAGTTACTATGTCAGAGGCCAATATTGTGGATATAACCCCGTTTTTAGCAAAACACCAACTGCCTTTAAAGTATCAATATTTGAGTGAGCAATATTTTGTTCCACTTGCGCATGACATCCTCGAATCTAAAAAAACAAATACTCCTATTTTTGTTGCCATAAATGGATGCCAGGGCTCAGGAAAAACAACACTCGCAGATTTTTTAGTTACGTGGTTTTCTAAAAACACACCACTTAACAGTGTAGCATTGTCTATTGATGACTTTTATTTAGCAAAACAAGCACGTGCTGAGCTTGCCAAAGACGTACATCCTCTTTTTACTACTCGCGGAGTACCGGGTACTCACGACGTAGCGTTAATGAATAGCACAATAACTAATTTACTGGCAGGAGAGGTAAACGTACCGCTTCCCCGTTTTAATAAACACGAAGACGACTGCGTGCCAACAAGTGATTGGCTAACAAATGAAAAGCCAGTTGATATTGTTATTTTAGAAGGGTGGTGCGTGGGCAGTGAGCCACAACCGCTGTTTTCATTGAGTGAGCCGCTTAACGAGTTAGAGCAACAGTTTGATAAAGAAGGCGTTTGGCGCCGCTGTGTAAATAGCTGTTTGGCAAATGAATATAAAGCCGTTTTTAACCTAATTGATTATACCGTTATGCTAAAAGCACCGAGTTTTAGTGATGTTTTTACATGGCGACAAGAGCAAGAACAAAAGCTAATAGCCAAAAAAGGTGAAGGCTCAGGCACCATGACTAACGAGCAATTGGTGTATTTTATTTCTCATTTTGAGCGCATTACGCGTGAGAACTTAAACACACTGAGCGCTAAAGCAAATGCTTTAATTGAACTTGATAGCAACCGAGATATTAGCGGTATGCACCTAACAAGTGATGACACCCTTCAACCTATTATTTTTACAGATTTGGACGGTACATTACTCGATCACGCCGATTACAATACAAATAATATCAGTGAGTTATTACAGCAGCTGCAAAATGCGCATATTCCTGTGGTGTTTAATACCAGCAAAACTTTTTGCGAAGTTATAGAGCTTAAAAACGATTTAAATATTCGACAGCCTTTTATTGTCGAAAACGGTGCAGCGGTATTTATTCCAGAAGACTATTTTGAATTAAAGCCAATTGGTTGTAAAAAAGTAGGCGCTTATTGGTGCTACGCAATGGCAAAGCCGTTATCGAGTTTATTAAATGATTTAAATACTTTAAAGGCGGATTATAAAGCGCATTACAAATTGTTTAGTGACTTATCGAGTGAGCAAATATCAGAGCTTACCGGGCTAAACGATGCACAAGCAAGACGCGCACAAACTCGCGATTATTCAGACCCTCTTTATTGGTATGGCAATGACGAATTACTCACAGCCTTTGTAAACGACGTTGAAGCACTCGGCTACGATATAAAAATTGGTGGACGCTTCATTCATATTGCCAAAAATACCGATAAAAGCGCTGCACAGCAGTGGTTAGTTAAACAGTTTACCCATCATTTCAGAAAGCCTCTCACGGTTATAGCACTGGGTGATAGCGATAACGATAAGCAAATGTTAGAGCACGCAAATATCGCCATTATTATTGCCAATCCGGCGAGTAAAAAGCCGGTTAAATTGTCGCACAACAAAGCACGATATTCTCAATCACCAGCACCGCTGGGCTGGATTGAAGAAATAACGTCGTTGCCGTGTATTAGCAGTATTTTAAGTATTTCTGAGGAGCAAACATCTCATGGCTGATTTTTACCAAAATGGCATTATTACAACACTACATAATATTGCCGACAGACCAATAGAAGACCTAGAAAAAGAGCTACTTACTTTTAGTAAGCAGCGCCCTATGGGGTTAATACTTCCTTCGCTATTTAGTGAACTTGAAGGCCCTGCGCTGCAAAATATAGTTAGTGAATTACGCGAAGTACCATATTTATCACAAATTACGATAGGCTTAGATAGAGCCGACGAAGCACAGTACCGTCATGCACTAGGCTTTTTTAAAGAGCTAAACCAAAACCATAAAGTATTATGGAACGACGGCCCACGCTTACAAGCACTAGATAAAGAATTACAAGAGCTAGGTGTTGCACCACGTGAGCTGGGTAAAGGGCGTAATGTGTGGTATTGCATGGGTTATAAATTAGCAACAGCAGAAGTAGAGTCTATCGCGCTGCATGATTGCGATATTTTAACCTACGACAGAAGCCTACTTGCTCGCTTAATTTACCCCGTTGCGCATCCGCGTTTTAACTATGAATTTTGTAAAGGGTTTTACCCGCGTACTGCTAATGGCAAAATTAATGGCCGTGTATCGCGCTTATTAGTAACGCCATTGCTTCGCTCATTTAAAACAATTTTAGGCAATACCGACTACCTTGAATATATGGACTCTTTTAGATACCCACTTGCAGGTGAGTTTTCGTTTAGACGCGATGTATTAAACGATATTCGTATCCCAAGTGATTGGGGCCTTGAAATAGGTGTACTGAGTGAAATGTATCGTAACTATTCGCATAACCGCTTGTGCCAAGTAGATATTGCCGATAATTACGATCATAAACACCAAGAACTTTCACTTGATGATCAAAGTGCAGGTTTGTCTAAAATGTCGATTGATATTACTAAGGCATTGTTTAGAAAGCTGGCGACTCAAGGTGTTACTTTTACCAGCGAAACAATTCGTTCATTAAAAGCGACTTATTACCGTATCGGTTTAGATTTTATAGAAACGTATCATAACGACGCGCTAATGAACGGGTTAACGCTTGATGTACACCAAGAAGAAAAAGCAGTAGAAATGTTTGCACAAAATATTATGGAAGCAGGGCAACACTTTTTAGAAAACCCAATGGAAGCGCCATTTGTGCCAAGTTGGAACCGTGTTGTATCAGCAATGCCAGACGTACTTGAGCGCTTAAAAGAAGCCGTAGAGCTAGATAACGAAGAATATAGTTAACCTGCGTGCAGGTTAACTAGCCTATAAGTCTAAACAATAAATATTAGGGGCGCATGTGAGCACAGTTAGTGAATTATTTTTACAACGAGTAGAGCAACATCTTCATATTATTTATGAGGGTGTTGAGCTGCCTTTATCGGTTACTGAGCTTGCTCAGCAACTCATTAAAATTATATTAGGTAGCAATGCACTGCGCGACCCGACACCCCATACAAACCGGTGGGATGAACAAGATATAGTATTGATTGCTTATGGCGACTCTATTATTAAACACGATGATAGTGAATTTGCCGTATCGAGCCCAATGGAGGCACCGCTTAAAACACTACACAGGTTTATAAAAGAGCAATGTGATATGCAGTTAAATGCGCTGCACATATTGCCATTTTACCCGTACAGCTCAGACGAAGGCTTTGCCGTAATGAACTACGTGCAAGTGAATGAGTCCTTGGGTGATTGGGGAGATATTCGAAATATCGCTAAAGATGTAAAGCTAATGGCGGATTTGGTTATTAACCATTGCTCAAGCAGAAGTGTATGGTTTGAGAACTTTTTAAATGATTTACACCCGGGTAAAGACTATTTCAAAACGGCCAGCTTAACGGATGATTTAAGCCAAGTTGTACGCCCGCGAACCTCATCGTTATTAAATACTGTAACTACACCAAGCGGCGAAAAACACGTGTGGTGTACCTTTAGTCACGATCAGGTTGATTTTGACTTTGGCAATCCTGATGTACTTAAAGAGTTTGTGGGAATAATTAGGCATTATTTAGACAATGGCGTGCGTTTGTTTAGGCTTGATGCGGTTGCATTTTTGTGGAAACAGCTTAATACAAGTTGCATTAACTTGCCGCAAACACATGAAGCCGTAAGGCTCATGCGAACGCTTATTGAGCACGCAGAGCCCAGCGTAGTTATTATTACCGAAACCAATATTCCAAACCAAGAAAACCTGTCTTATTTTGGTAATGCCAACGAAGCGCACAGTATTTATAACTTTGCACTGCCGCCTTTATTGCTTCATACATTACTTAGTGGCGATAGCACTGCAATTAAGCATTGGATGATGAGCATGCCGCCTGCGCAAAATGGTACGGCATACTTTAATTTTATAGCCTCGCACGATGGAGTAGGGCTCAGACCAATTGAAGGTTTATTACAACCCAGTGAAGTGGCGTCACTTGTAAGTACCACTATGCAATTTGGTGGTCGTGTATCTATGCGAACCAGTAACGATGGCACGCATACACCGTACGAGCTAAATATTGCTTTATTTGATGCTCTCCAAGGGACGCACAATGGCCCAGATAAGTTTGGCCTGGAGCGGTTTATGTGTGCTCACGCAATTATGTTTGCGCTTGAAGGTATCCCAGGGCTTTATATTCATAGTTTGTTGGGTACAACTAACGATTACGAACGCTTTGAAAATTCACAGCATAACCGTGCTATTAACCGCCATCGTTGGCAAGAGTCAAAGCTACTGTCGGCAATTGGTGAAAAGTACAGTCATCATCATAAAGTGTTTAACGGCATAAAAAGCTTATTGGCAGTACGCAAAAAGCAAAGTGCCTTCCACCCAAATGCTACACAGTTTACGCTGCATTTAGCAGGGGGATTATTTGGTTTTTGGCGACAAAGTATAGACAGACGCCAAAGCATATTTTGCGTTTATAATATTAGCGATAAACCACAAACGCTCACATTGGCCGACTTGAACTTAATTAACACCCAAAAGTGGTTTGATTTGGTGGCAGATAAAACGATTGAAGAAAGCCAATTAACAATAGAGCTAGAACCATACCAAAGCGTGTGGCTGAGTAATATTAAATAAAATGTATTAAAAAAGGCTCGCACTGCGAGCCTTTGTTTTAACTAGGGCGTGTTGATCTTTGTGGATTGAAATTTGTTCAATCTAGGGGCGATTAAATCGCGACGCGAGGTTTGTAACCTAGTGGGCTCGATAACTGCTCCTGCGTTATTCTACTGGCTTACATCCATGTAAGAATAAGTAAAAACCGAGCAAAGCTTCCGCGTCCTGCTCACGCCCCTTACCTACATCCATGTAGGTAACAAAGAGTTAATCGTCCCTAGAAAGAACCCTTCGGGCAGCGCATGTTTGGTATTTATGCTGAGTTATCGACTATTTATGGGGAATAACCACACTACATGGGCTCTGCCTTGCCTAAAAACCAAACATACTGCTGCAAATTCACCCATCAATGCTCAACACGCCCTAATAAGGTATTTTATTAATTATAAGCTGTAGCTTAAGTTAATGTAGCCAAAGCGGCCAATGTTATCGTAACTTGCGCTACCCGCGCTTGTACCACGTGAACCGTACGGAAGTTTACGATTAAATAGATTATCAACACCTACTTTAACGCCTAAGCCGCTATCGAAGTTGTAACCAACAGTCATATCGGTAATAAAGTATTTACCGTAAGACATTTGGTTACTTGGGTTCGAGTTACTTTCAAGCTCAACATTTGTATATAAATCTACTTCACTTAAAAAGCGTGTTTCAACTGTTGAGAAAAAGTTATCCATAACATAGCTTACAGATAAGTTAGTTTGCCACTTAGCTTCACCTGTAGTACCTGCGTATTCAATGTAGTTACTAGGGTCGTCTTGGAACGGGTAATCTTTACGTTCAATTAAGTAAGTACCAATTAAGCGGGTTTTGAAGCTACCTTCAAGCGCGTCAAAGTCGTAACCTAGTTCAAAATCTATCCCTGATGCTTTTTGGCCGGCAACATTTAATACAGAGTTTTGTATTAAAGTAATTTCACCATTAGCATTACGTGTAATTAAGTTACAGTACTGATTGTTTATACCTGTTGCGCTATCAACACAGCGATCAAGAATGTCTTGCGCGTCGATTGTGTCAATCGCATCTTCAAGTTCAATTTCCCAGTAATCAATAGTAAGCAGCGCGTTTTCTAAAAACTCTGGTTGGTAAACAATGCCTACAGTTGTACTTGTTGACTCTTCGCCTTTTACATCGCGGTTACCGCTAGTTAAACCATCTAATGAGGCTGCATCGTAACCTGAGTTAAAGTCACTCGCTACACCTAATGCGGCACAGTTTGCAGTACGTGTTGCACCGTTTGATAAGTCACCTAGGTTGTCGGCGCGACACGGGTCGTCTACATTGTAGAAAGTTTGACTTGCTGCCCCAAATACTTCACTAATGTTTGGCGCACGAAGTGCTGCAGATTGAGTTACACGTACACGTAGCTCATCATTTACAGTCCAATCAAGGCCAAGTTTCCAGCTAGTTGCTTCGCCAATAGTACTGTAGTCAGCATGACGTACTGCAGTGTCAAATACTAAATCTTGGATAAGCGGTAAGTCAGTTAAAATTGGCATCGTCGCTTCAAAAAATACTTCGCGTACGTTGAACGAGCCTTTATCTTCGCCCAGTGCGTTAAAGAAAGTACCTTCTGCGTTATCTGGCTCTTTAGTTTCGCTTTCTTCTTTACGGTACTCGGCACCAAATGCAATACCTACATAACCTGCTGGTAATTCAAAAATAGCGCCATTAGCAAGTGAGCCAGAAACAACTGTTTGCTTAATTGTTGAAGTACCAACTGATACCGTATTTATGTAATCAATAGCTTGTTGAGATGGTGCGCCAAAACCCATAATATTTACAGGCACACATCCGTCAGCTTGTGCAGCAGCGCTACGACATACTACGTTGCCATTTGTATCTTCAACGGCATCAAGTGCATTAAAGTAGTTGGCTAAAATCATGTTAGCGCCGTTTTCACGCTCAAGATCAGTTTGGCCATAAACAACTGATGTATCTAATTCCCAATCTTCAAATACAGTACCTTTTAAGCCGGTAACAAAACGCGTTGTTTCACGCGTATTGTTTTCAATGCGGCGGCCAAGGTCACTCATCATGCGGTTAACCATGATTGAATCAACACCTTCCTCTTGCATACGTGCTTTGATGGCTGGGTCTAGGTAAGGGTTATCAATGTTAATGCTGTTGTCGCTGTCGAAAAAGAAAAACGCAGGTTGACCTATGCTTTCGCCTTGGCTGTTTACGTATTTTGCATCAAAGTAGACGTTTAAATCGTCGGTCACATCGTAGTTAACTTTAAAGTTTACGTTGTAACGTTCAAACTCAGGTTGTATTTCTTCAAATTGGCCTAAGTTAAAAAAGTCACATTCTGCACATGAATATGGATCTGCGTTATTGCCTATGTATAAATCACGTGCGCTGCTATCAGGGTTAAAGCTATTAATATACTTAGTTGGATCTTCAAGTGCATAAACACCTGAATCATTGATGGCGTAATAACCCGCATTAGGTGTTAAAATATCATCAGGAAAGTCAGCACTATTTTTGTTTTCATCCGTTTGGGCTTGGTTAGGTAAGCTGCTAAAAGATGTGCTAGTCCAAGGGTGGTCAAGTGCATTTAATGAATCTTGGCCAGAGTACTCAATAGCAAAAGCTGCATTACCACGGCCGTTATCAAAATTAGAGCCGTACGAGAACGTCGCTTTTTCGTTGTTGTAGCTGTTTAAATCGGCAAAACCTCGGGTAACACTAAAATCCATACCTTCAATGTTGTCTTTTAGTATAAAATTTACAACACCTGTTACCGCGTCAGCTCCATATACAGCGGATGCACCACCAGTGATAATTTCTACACGCTCAACCCATACACTTGGAATAGTATTGGTATCTACAGCTTGAGAACCTGCAGAGCTTGATACATGACGCTTACCATTTACAAGTACCAAAGTACGGTCTGTACCCATGTTACGTAAATCAAGAATATTTAAACCAGCGGTACCAATAAAACGGCCTGAGTTAGCCATAGAATATGTATTGCCAAGTGCTGGTAAATTGTTTAGCGCTTCACCAATGTTTACAGCGCCAGTATTAATTAGCTGCTCGCCGCTTATAACTGTTACTGGTGCAGGTGCAATAGCACCTTCACGTAAGATACGTGAACCCGTTACTTCAACGCGTTCAATTTTTGTTGCTTGCTCATCTTGTGCAAGCACAGAATTACTTGCTGTTGCAGCAGCAGTAATTAATGCACATTTAATGCTATTAGAAAGTAAATTATGACGTTTCATGTGTTTCCCAAAGGACATTTTATAGTAATTTAATACGATATTTATTTTTACTTAATACAGTCTGTATTAGATAAAAACCTATAACTTTTGTTATGAGGGCGGCGATTATTGCATGCTGATAATCTTATTAAAAGTAAGTAACTTACTGTTAAATAAGCAACTTGAAATAATTTGAATGGCTATTGTTGCATTTTTTACACTAGTTTGTTCGGGGAGATTAGGTGGCTATTTATGGTTAATTTACATGGTG
Source organism: Pseudoalteromonas sp. SG43-4 (assembly GCF_014164325.1). Taxonomy (NCBI): domain Bacteria; kingdom Pseudomonadati; phylum Pseudomonadota; class Gammaproteobacteria; order Alteromonadales; family Pseudoalteromonadaceae; genus Pseudoalteromonas; species Pseudoalteromonas sp. SG43-4. The sequence continues at coordinate 12,535 of NZ_JACJFB010000030.1, forward strand.
GGTTTGTTTTGTATTTATGCTGTTTACATGTTTATAGTTTTTATAATTTTAGAGATGGTTTTTATAGCAATTATTTTTTAGTTAAAAGTAGTTAGGAATATTCTAATTTATATAAAGAGCAGGCGGTGAGTGTTATATGTACTTAGTTGTAAGTATTATGTATGTAAATCCCGTTTTAAAATGACTTTAATGTAAGGCTTTATTTTCAAATAAAGTGAAGTTTGAATATTTTTCATTATTAATCTTTAAAAAGCTCTAAACGTGTAAACCCCCTTTACAGTTTTGGGGGTCTCAATTGCTCCTTAAGTTACTTTAGCGCGTAAACTTGGTACAATTTAGCTGTTTTTAATTAATAGGTTTGACCATGAAGTATTTAGTTATTATTTTTACCTTGTTGTTTAGTTCAATGTCTTTTGCGCAGCAATCTGTCGATCTTGAAATAAATATGAAAAATACGGGCCTTGCGTATAAACAAGCAGTACAGGCAACTCAACTTAGTGAATTTAATACTGCGATTGATGAATTTATAAAGCTAGTAAAAGTAAGTAAAACAGGTAAGTTTTACAAAAAGCCTGAGCAGTCATTGCAGGGCCTTGATAAAGTGATTGCCCAAGCTGAGCTTGCTAAAAAAGCAGCGAACGAGCAGGGTCTAAGTGCAGCAAAAGAACCGTTAAAAAACATAGATAATTTACGTAAAAAATATCATGAGCTACATGAGCCTCCAGGGTTCTTTGAATTACTGTTCGGTTCATAAACCTAAACTATATGTATCTTTAGTCGCTACTTTTAAGCTAACTGCGTTAAAAGTATCTGTAGCAATAAATATAAGGAAACACAATGGAAATTTCAGTTTCAATGTTAGAAGGCCAAAAGCAAAGCGCTAAATTTGGCGACCTAGAAGTAATCAGCGATCAAAGTGTAAACGCTGGTGGCAACGCAGAGCATCCTGAACCGTTTGATTACTTTTTAGTAAGTATGGTTTTATGTGCAGGTTTTTATGCACGTAAATTTTGTGAGCAGCGTGATATTTCAACGCAAGGTATGACGCTTACTCAAAATAATGAAAATGTAGATGATAACGGTAAAAAGTTATTTTCAATTGAGATTAACCTACCAGACGGTTTTCCTGATAAATATAAAAAGGCGCTTATTGCAGCCGTTAATACCTGTACGGTAAAAAAAGTAATTCAGGCAGTGCCAGAGTTTTCAGTAGTGGTAAAATAATCCTCCCTAAATTAGGTAGCTTTAACAGGCTACCTAATTATGTATAGTGCCCCACGGCTTAACTTATTTCTTTTTCATTCCTTGTACTGCTTTAAAGCGTGGGTTGTTTTTGCAAATTACAAATACACGACCTTTGCGTTTTACAATTTGACACCCCGGGCGTTGCTTCGCACTTTTTAGGGAACTTAATACTTTCATACCTTTTCCTTTTTAACAGTCGATAAACTTTTAAAACGACGGTTAAACTGTGCAACACGGCCATCTGTAGCAACAGTTTTTTGCTTGCCTGTATAAAATGGATGTGAGTCACTTGATACGTCAATAGGTACATATGGATAAGTATTACCGTCTATTTCTACTGTGCGGCTTGTTTTAATGGTTGAGCCAATAATAAAGTAAGAATCGGCAGCAGTATCGTGAAAAGCAACCACTTGGTAATCAGGATGAATATTTGGTTTCATAATACGCCTCAATAAATGATATGTGATAATGTATCATTTTAATTTAACGTATTTATTCTCTCATTGCAAATTATTTAAATGCTCCCCAAAAGGGGCGTAATTGCTGGCTATTTGTGCAAATAAATCAAAAAATAAGCACTTGAATTAAAAATGCTGGCTATTGGCGTTTAGGCTGTTATAACTATATTTAAGAGTTAAAACGTTAACAAATACGGTTATAAAGTTATTACAGAGGTTATGTATGAGTGACGCAACACAACAACAAGAACAAATTGACCAAGGGGTGATGGAAACCCTAAGAGAGCGCGACCACAGTACCTTGGCGCAACAAGTAAATCCGTTAACCTGCAACCACAATGATATTGTAGAGTTACTAGCAAGGTATATGGCACTTAGTGAGCAAGAAGATGATGAGCTGTTTGATACTTGGTTTGATAACCTAACTAAAGAGCAACATACTGTTTTAAAAGTATTTGAAGTTTACCGTGGACAATATGAGCACCAAAATTAAAGTGTTTATTTTTGTAAGTATGCCAAATCCAGTGGTTATTTAAATAAAACTAAATAGCCACTACTACTTTTTAACTAGAAAGTAGTAATGTTGTATCAACCACTACTCCCACCTGTTTTCATCATAATTTTTTGCGGATTTAATCTTATCTTTATTTAGGTACGACTTACTGATATTCATAAGTATTTATTGCTATTTTAAGGTAATGTTCTAATTTTAATAGACAGACTGTTTATAATTTAAATAAGTTTATGGGTTATATACTCGAAAATATTCGCTCCCATTTCGTAATTCATAAAACACTTAAAATTAATTGAGCTTTAATGATTAAACCTGAGATCCCAAGTAACGAAGCAGAGCGATTACATGCGTTAAAAACATTAAAAATTCTAGATACGTCGCATGAAGAGCGCTTTGATCGTGTTACTCGTATTGCCAAGCGTATGTTTAATGTTTCTATTTCATTGGTTACTTTAATTGACGAAGACCGCCAATGGTTTAAATCTAGGCAGGGGCTTGATGCGCCTGAGCTTCCTCGCGAAACCTCATTTTGTGGCCATACCATAAATCAAGACGAGCTCTTAATAATCCCAGATACAGCCCAAGATAAAAGGTTTTTTGATAACCCTTTTGTTACAGGCGATCCTAAAGTACGCTTTTATGCTGGCTTTCCTTTAAAATTAAGGCAAGGGGTTATTATAGGCACTTTATGCCTTGCCGATAATAAACCTAGACACCTTAATGATGAAGAAAAACAATTACTAAGAGATTTAGGCACGTTGGTTGAGCAAGAGATTCAATCAGTTCAACTAGCTACAATTGACGAGTTAACAAGAATCTCTAATCGACGTGGCTTTTTGAACCTTGCTGAGCATACGCTAAATGTATGTAGGCGAAACAAAGTATCAATGTCGTTTATATTGTTTGATCTTAATAAGTTTAAACAAATTAATGATGTTTATGGACACCACGAAGGCGATTTTGTATTGAATAAATTTGCGCAAATTATGCTTAGTTCATTTTGTGATTGTGAAGTAATAGGCAGACTTGGCGGAGATGAGTTTGTAGTAATGCTAAGTGATTTAGATGAAACAAAAGCTGAGTTTGTTTTACAAAGGTTTGCGGATGCAATTGCGCATGCCAATAATACCTTAAATAAGCCTTATAAAATCGATTACAGTGTAGGGGTAACACACTTTAAATACGATACAGGTAAATCGGTTGAGGATATGATTCAAGATGCTGATGTTGCAATGTATCAGCAAAAAAAGCAGCAATCACTTTAGTGAGCTATTTAGTTTAATTGCTGCTTGAACTTCACTTAACTTCCTCATGCTAGTACGAATCTTATAATAGGTAGTTATTGGCTATTGCAGTCATTTTTTGCAGAGGGTGATGCTAAAGACACATTTGGTTGCCAAATCCTGTCCCATATTTTATGAAGATTGCTTAAGTTTGGTCTTTGACTTATTTTTTCAAAGTTACCAATGCTCACCTCTGAATCATTTTTTTGACCCACTACAAAATTAAACACATAGTTGCACTCCATGCCCATACGTAAATCAGAAAGCACAATATTGCTTTGCTGTTGACGCACCGAATAAAACCCTTTAGTAAACCACTGCAAGCGCTTTATAGCCCATTCATCGCTAATATTATTTAACAATGAAGGCGTTGTTTGATAAGGCGTTAATGTAACATCGTTGGGCACGTCAAATACTGATGCATAACCTTCGTAGTATTGTCCGTCAGATATCACAACAATACGCCACAGCAAAGTGGTTAGCGGGGCAGGCGTACTAATATACGCATTTACTGGTATTTGCCTGTTGTTGAGTGCTGTTTTTACCTTGTCATCAATACTTACTTTTAAAATTAAAGCACAAAATAAATATAGACTACTTAAAACTAAGGCCGCTGCATTTATATGATAAGCCGTTGCTGCTTGTATTTTGGGTATTAGCGTACATATTACGCCAATTAATAAAGGAAGCGTGTAAGCGGGGTCAATAATAAACACACTAGAAACCGCAAAGGGGTACTCAGTAAAAGGCCAAAGTAATTGTGTACCGTATACCGTTAGGCTGTCTAATATGGCATGTGTAGATAAACTTAAAAATACTAGCCAAAACCAGCGCACTTTATAAGTTTTCATTCCGGTGTGTATTTTTAATATTAGCCATACAATGAGCGGGCTAATTAATAAATGTATTAATAACGAATGGCTAAAGCTACGGTGGTAAGTAAATGCTTCTACAGAGCCACCATAAGGCAAAAATACATCTAAATCAGGAAGTGTGCCTAAAATTGCTCCCCATAAAACGGCTTTTCGACCTATTTTATTGCCTAATACCGCATAACCTACAGCACTACCTAATGCTACCTGCGTTAAAGAATCCATTTTGATTAATACCTTTAATTGCGACTTTTATTATTTATACTTTTTGATTATTAAAAAGCGTCAAAAAATAATGTGAAATATTTGATAAGCACATCAATGCCCAAAATTTATAAACTAAGCCTGGGCTTTATAAAATCTAAAAACGCTGTAATGCGAGACGATACCGCACTATTTTTATAATACACGGCTTGTATAATTTCTCGGTTATTAGGTGAGCTAACTGCACTGGGTAACACTTCAACTAATTTACCTGTTTTTAGATCATTGCCAATCATAAAGTGAGAAAGTAGCGCAACGCCTTGGTTTGCAATACATAGTTGCCGCACTGTTTCGCCGCTGCTTGCGCTAAGCGAAAACGTAAATAAAGCGGGCTTTACTAACGGCCAAGTGTTTAATTTAGGGGAGTCACTAAAACCAATTATCTTGTGATTTTGTAAGTCATCTATTTGTGTAATTGTTGCGTTGTTTTTTATATATTCTGGGCTGGCTACAATACGTAACTGGCTGCTGCCAAGTTTACGAGCATGTAAATTTGAGTCTTTTAAATCACCAATGCGTATGGCTAAATCGGTTTTATGTTCAAGTAAATCAATAATGCTGTCGTGTGAGGTTATATCAAGCGTTATGTGGGGGTATTGCTTGGCAAATTCGCCAATTAAAGGTGTAAGTTGGTGCAATACAAAAGGGCTTGCCGCATCTATTCGCAGCTTGCCACTTGGCGCTTGTTTTAAAAGCTTTATGGCTTCTTCACCGGTATAAAGCGTATTTAACCCTTCGCGTGCAAATTTTATAAAAGTATGGCCTTCTTCGGTAAGCTCTAACCGGCGTGTTGTTCTGTTTAGCAAAGTACATTGCAGTGTATTTTCAAGGCGTGATACAGCTCGCGACACTTTAGCCACCTGCTGATCGAGCAAGTTAGCCGCCCCGGAAAAGCTTCCGCAATCTACTACCGTTATAAACGTTTCTAAATCTTCAGTTTTTGAATGAACTGCCATAAGTATACCAACACCATCTTTGCATTATTAACAAAAGTATTTTGTCACTAATGCTATTTTTTGCAAACGATATTTTAGCCAAACTACATTCTTCAAATATTAATGAGGATATAACTATGCCATTGGCTTTGTGGGCGCTTACCTTAAGCGCATTTGCAATCGGAACAACTGAGTTTGTAATAGTGGGATTAGTACCCACCATTGCAAACGACTTAGGCGTAAGCCTACCTTCAGCAGGTTTGCTTGTAAGTTTATATGCGGTTGGCGTTGCCATCGGTGCGCCGGTGCTAACGGCTTTAACGGGTCGTTGGAATCGTAAAGTGGTACTAATAAGCTTAATGGGCTTATTTGTTTTAGGTAACTTACTTGCATGGCAAGCGCCAAGTTACGAAACATTAATACTTGCGCGCATTTTAACGGGGCTTGCCCATGGTGTGTTTTTTTCAATCGGATCGATGATTGCCACAAGTCTAGTAAGCAAAGACAAAGAAGCCAGTGCAATAGCCATTATGTTTACCGGGCTTACTGTAGCACTCGTAACTGGTGTGCCACTAGGTACATGGATTGGACAACACTTTGGTTGGCGTGCAACGTTTTTAGTTGTGTCGGTATTAGGTTTAATTGCATTAATCGGCAGCTCTATTTTAGTGCCAAAAAATTTAAAACAATCAATACCAGCGACGTTTAAAGAGCAACTACAAGTAATCGTAAAACCGCGTTTATTACTGGTGTATTTAATGACGATATTGGGCTATGGCGGCACGTTTACAGCGTTTACTTATTTAGCACCTATTTTAGAGCAACAAACAGGTTTTGCGCCTTCGGCTATTGCCTTAATAATGCTTGTTTACGGTGTATCGGTAGCGGTAGGTAATATTTGGGGTGGAAAGTTGGCCGACAAACGCGGCCCAATTAGCGCACTGAGCATTATATTCAGCGCTTTGAGTATTATTTTACTGATATTTACTTTTACGATGGAATCAAAAATTGCTGCTGTACTTACTATTTTAGTATGGGGCGCATTTGCTTTTGGTAATGTGCCAGGCTTGCAACTTTATGTAGTAAAGCAAGCGCAAAAGCACACGCCCAATGCGGTAGATGTTGCATCAGGTTTAAACATAGCCGCATTTAATATTGGTATTGCACTTGGCTCAATTATTGGCGGTAGCGTAGTAGAGAACATGACCCTGCAAGATACAGCATGGATAGGCGCCGTTATCTCTGTTTTAGCACTTGGTGTTACACGCTACAGCGGTATGCTTGATAAACGTGAAATTCAGCAAGCATAAAGCCTTAGCAGGGTCTGTTGACCTTTTAGGATTAAATTTGTTCAATCTAGGGATGATTTAATCACGGAGCGAGGTTTGTAACCTAGTGGGCTAAGTAAAAATCGAGGGACAAAGAGTAAATCCACCCTAGGAAGAACCTGCAGGCAGCGCGTATTTGGCATTTATGCTGCGTTATCGCCTATTAATGTGGAACAACCACACTGCATAGGCTCTGCCTTGCCTAAATACCAAATACACTGCTGCAAATGTAATCTCTAAAGATTAACAGACCCTAACCTTGAAACTAAAATTAATGACCTCATACCTGTTATGAGGTCATAGATTTTTAAGTGACAGTCGTAATAAGAAGTAAAAGGTGTATTTCGTAAAACTTTTAAAAGTTTGTATTTCAAAACCGATTATTTTATAAGGATAAACCATGACAAAACGTGTAATAGAAATGCCAGAACTAGGTATGGGAACATTCCGCTTAGAGGGCGACACTGCCTATAACTCAGTAAAAATGGCACTCGAAGTTGGGTTTCGCCATATTGATACCGCACAAATTTATGGCAACGAAGAGCAAGTAGGTCAAGCCATAAAAGATAGTAATATTCCGCGCAGTGAAATATTCTTAACCACCAAAGTGTGGAATAACAAATTAAATAAAAGCGACTTTATCCCAAGCGTTAAAAAGTCACTTGAAAAGCTACAAGTTGATTCGGTCGACTTACTGCTAGTTCATTGGCCATCGCCTGCTAACGACGAGCCAATGAGTGAATACCTCACTGAATTACTAAAAGCGAAGCAGCTTGGTTTAACTAAGCACATTGGTGTATCAAACTTCACCATTGCAAACTTAAATGAAGCAATGCAAACACTTGACTCGCGTGAAATATTTACCAATCAGGTTGAGGTTCACCCATATTTAACTAATACTAAATTGCGTGCATTTTGTGCTCAGCACGATATACATGTAACTGCGTACATGCCATTTGTAGTAGGCAAAGTACTTAAAGATCAAACCATTATCGACATTGCTAAAAAGCACGATGCAAGTCCAGCACAAGTTGTTTTAGCATGGGTTAACGCAAGCGGCATGACGACAATTCCATCATCAACTAAGCGCAAAAACTTAGAAGATAACTTTAACGACCACGTTAAGTTAGATGATGAAGACATAGCCCGCATTGATGGTCTTGATTGTGGCGACCGCCAAGCAACACCAGACTTTGCGCCGCAGTGGGATCAGTAAACTTACCTCAAACGCAAAGTTAAACTAAATATTTTAAGGTGTAGATTATCTACACCTTAACTTTTAAAAGGAATACACATGTTAACGGTTATAGCGGCACTGTCGTGCAAAAATATTGATGCAGATGTGATGCTTACAGCACTTGAAAACTTACAAAAGTCATCGCGCCAAGAAGTAGGGTGCTTACGTTATGAACTATCGGTAAAAAGTGATGATGAACATACCGATTATGTTGTTAGCGAACAGTGGGCGTCTGACGAGCACTTTGAAGCGCATAAAAACGAGCCACACTTTAAAGCATTTGGTACGCAAGTTACTGGGCTTTTAACCAATAGTAGTATTGATGTATATAAATCAATTGGTTAAATTCTTTTTATAGTGCCTATTATGGTACGTATTAAAATACTTAGCTAAATTACATATCATAAAGTAAATACTCAAATAGGTGCTGTTATCTTACATCACCTTTTATTCTTACACTCCAACCTGCCTAAATACCCAACTTCGCCAATATCAATGAAACCTATTAGGACTCTTTTTTGTTAATTCGCATTCGTAGTGCTTCGAAATCAAAAGAGGTTCATAACTTTATTAAGAGTCGTTTTGCTATCACAACCCACTCTAATAAATAGCCTATTTAATTTGTTGTTTACATTAAAGTTCTCTGGTGTAAATTATAGAAATATAACATGGCATTTTAGTCAGCCGTAAATAGTTCGAGTGGTACTGAATAAGAGACTCAAAATAGCAAACTATTTATATATTTTTTGTGTGTTATATTTTTAGAGCTGAGTTAATTAAACTAATAATGGAGACATGGGTATGGAAATTAATAAATCAAATCAATCTATTCTTATTTTTGTAATCCCTTTATTAACTGCGTATTTCGGATCAAAAGTTATATTTCACTTATTTGCTTTTGAGTATCTTGTGTTTACAGATACTTTTGACATTCTAAAGCTACTCATTGATATTAGTGTATTTGGAGTGTTGTTCTATATTAGTTCACTGGGTGTTGGTTACTTCATCAGAGCTAAAACATAAGTTTTTTAATCATTAGTTGGTAAATTGCTAGCTGAAAAATCACAGCCAATAAAGCCTTAATAGCTTTAAACTGTATAATTTATATGGAGATAATAATGAAAAAATTAATCGCAATAGTAGCGTTGTTAGGCTTTGCCTCATTTGCACAAGCTAATGATAGTTTTGTAGTGAATGCTAAATTTTATGATAATAAAAACTTAATTGGTTCACCTATTTTAGTAGTCAATTCAAACGAAGAGGCGTCAGTTTCAGTTGATAATTCGTATAGTTTTGCTCTTACAGTAACGCCAATTGATGATTCTACTGTTAGTTTAGTAACTGACCTAAAACTAGGTGGAAAACATATGGCTCCCTCTTTAATTGTTGAAATAGGCAAAGAAGCAAGTATTAATATTGATGGTAAAGAGCTGTCAGTTTTAGTAAGCAAATCAAGCAGCTAATAATACCAACCTGCATAAATCTTTGATCAATTTAACGAATTAAATTGCACTATAACGTCGTTAAAAATTTTTTATTTAGAACAACTAGATATAAAAATTTTTGCCTAGTTCTAGCGTAATTTTCTTAACGTTAAATAGACCCCATATATAAGCAGATTGGTATAAGTTAAAAATTAGGAATATAACTAATGAGAAACTCAAGAAATGAAATAGTAAAATATGGAGTCTCTTTTGGTACGGCCCTAGCAATTGCTATTTCATGGAGTGCTAATGAGTCTGTGTTATGGGCAATTTTGCACGGTTTTTTATCTTGGTTTTATGTTATTTGGCATGTAATTACGCGATAAGTATTTTCGCGTGTGCACTGATTGATTATGTAGATTGCGGTCAATGTTAATACTCGAGCAATTACCATCTAAAACTATTAAGTCAAAAATATAAAAGGAATAATTAATAATGAAAGGTGCTGGTGGAAGCTCTGGTGGTATTGGGCATTTTTTTATTGGTTTAATTATGATGTGCGGTGGCTTTTATATGCTGCTAAACGCAATTTCGGTGACCTCTAATTTTGGACTAAGTTCTCGCATTTATAGTGTTAATGCTTTAGGTGGCTTTGGCGTTACAGGCGGCATGGTTATGATCCCATTTATTTTTGGTGTGGGTCTGATTTTTTATAATTCTAAAAATATTTTAGGCTGGGTGCTATCTCTTGGCTCGTTAACCGCACTAATATTTGGTGTTATATCGAGTGTTCGATTTAGTATGCGAACTATGACGTCGTTTGATTTGATTGTTATTATAATTTTAGCGTTTGGTGGCTTAGGGCTATTTTTACGCTCTCTCAAATCTATTGATACTTAAATAATTGCCACGCTTTGTTTTCAATACAATTTTAATTATAGGCATTTAACATGATGTTCCAATGCCTAAGCTAATACATTAATAATGTAATCCTTCCTATTTACTGCTTAACCAGTAACGTATTTTAAAGAGATTTATGTGAACAACTCAATACAGCTAAAACTAATTGCTACTCACTTATTAGCACAAAGAGAAGAAAACCCAGCGCGTTCAAACTTTCCTAAAGAGTTAGTACTAGACTCGACTGACGATGCGATAGAAGTACAAAAGTTGATGATTTATTTAAATGATCAAACTGTATATGGTTGGAAGTGTATGCTGCCTTTAGATGATGGCTCAATTATATTAGCGCCTCTTTTACATACACCTATAAAACAAGCTGAAAATTGCCCACTGTATACAACAAATAACAAAGCGCTGATAGAACCAGAAATTGCATTTATTTTACAAAGCGATTTACCAAGTAATAAAACCTATACAAATGAAGACGTAGATACTGCATTTGCCAGCGCCCATTTAGCACTTGAGCTTATTCAAAAAAGGTTTGATGAAAACACTCCAAGCACTCACATTGAAAAACTGGCCGATGGCCTATCTAATCAAGGCGTGTATTTAGGCCCACAAATAGATAAAGCCAAAGCGTATAACGCAAGTACTGTAAATATCAATGTTAAGCAAGCTGAGCTGGAGTTAAACTTGGCAGGTGTGCACCCTGCAGAACTTGCGCAGCTTCCACTTTATTGGGCGGTTAATTACTTATCAGCAAAGGGAATTAATTTAAAAACTGGGCAAGTGTTTATAACAGGCTCTTATTGTGGTGTTGTTGAGCTTAATACAGATCAGTTAACCACGGTTAGTTACGAAGACTTAGGGTCTGTTAGCACTACGTTTTTATCAAAGTAAATTTAGCGTTACTTAATAGATAAATCATATTTTAAAATAAGCGCATCTATATAGCGGGTGCGTAATGTGTGTTGTTTTTCATGATCGGCGCCATGCCCTAACGCTTTGTTTAAAAGCTTCATGGCGGGGTGTAGTAGCGCTCTTTCTTCTTGGTTTAAACTCGCTTTACTGCGCAGTTCTGTAATGTCGTCAACTAATAGCCTGCCAATGTCTACCGAGACTATTTCGTCTATTAATCCATTTTGAGTAAGTACGCCATATTTACTGCATAAAAACTGTTGCCAAACTTGCTGTAAGTGCTCGTCTATTTCACAGCCAAATAGCTCTTCGCTAAACGTAAATCCTTGCTGAGCGAGTTTAGTTAGGCTTGCAGTATATTGCTGCGCAAAATAATTAAAAGCATGGCTTGATGATTCTATTTTTTGTTTTAAAAGACCTTGCCCCCAATTAACACAGCCGCGCGGATAATAGTCGTCATATTCTTCGCATTCATACAAACCCGAATATGAGCTGCAGCTAAGTTGACTTTTAATACAGTAACTTGGTTTGGGAAACACACTTCGCTCTTGCCAAGCTAAAAGTGTATCTGCATCTATGTTTAATGCTTGGCACAGTTCATCGGTGTTATAAAAATGAGTTGCTAAGTAGTCAGATAAACGCATAAAGCCTCTGGTATCGTTAAAAACAAAAGTACTGTTTATATATACAGTTATTCATTTTGTATTACCAAACTCAATAACACAAGCGATTTTACAATTAAATGTGCGCTTATACCTCCAAAAATACCGGCAAGTATGTTACAAATAGCGCAAGTTTTATAAATAATGAATTTTTATGCGCACCCTAGAGAAAATTAAACAAGCAAGCCTTATTACAGCTATTAAAACGCCATATTTAGCAAACGGTGAAATTGATCTCGCAAAGTACGATGAACTCGTTGAAATACAAATTGCAGCGGGCGTTGATGGCATTGTAGTCGGTGGCACAACAGGCGAAGGCCAGTTAATGAACTGGGAAGAGCATTTAATGCTTATAGCGCACAGTGCAAACAAATATGGTGACAAACTGATTATTGTTGGTAATACCGGTAGTAACAACACCCGTGAAGCGATTAAAGCAACTAAATATGGCTTTGCCAGCGGTATGGATGCAGCACTGCAAATTAACCCATATTACGGACGTACGTCAATCGCGGGTGTTAAAGAGCACTTTAAACGCGTACTTGATATTGGACCTGCCTTTATTTACAACGTAGCCGGTCGCACAGGTCAAGACCTAACACCTGATATTATTGAACCATTAGCACAGCACTCGAACCTAATTGGTATTAAAGAATGTGGCGGCAATGAGCGCATTGCACAGTATGAGCAGCAAGGCATTGCGTGTTGGTCGGGTAACGACGATGAAGCACATGATGCTCGTCATGTACACAAAGCTCACGGTGTTATTTCGGTTACTTCTAACCTTATTCCTGGGTTGTTTCGCCAATTAATGGATACTAAAAATGATGAGTTAAATACGTCATTACAACCATTAATGAACTGGTTGTTCTGTGAGCCAAACCCGATTGCTATTAATACCGCATTGATGATGACAGGTGCAGTAAATCCAGTATTTAGATTACCGTATTTACCGCTTAGTGATGAGCAACAAAAAGTAGGTTTGCCATTAATAAATGAGCTTAACGAACGTGAAGTTGTCGGTGGTAAAGCACAGTTATTAAAACAAAATGAGGTATTAACGCTTTCTTGAGTTGATAATCAATATTTTAATGACTTAACAAACTAATTTTTAGCTTTTAATCCAGTTTAAAGCTAACTGTTGACTCGTTTTTGCTGTATAATTTGCGACCCTTGATAATGTGGCCGTAGGTTATACAGCATGAATTTTAAATCTTTTAGTTTCGCTCCTGAAATCATCCAGGCGTTGGACGAACTTAACTATCACACTCTTACGCCCATTCAGCGCGCAGCAATCCCTGCTGTTCGTAAAGGTAAAGACGTTTTAGCCAGTGCACAAACTGGTACCGGCAAAACTGCCGCGTTTGCTTTACCTATCATCCAAAAATTGGTTGAGTCTGAACTCAGCACAACGAATGCACCTCATGCGTTAGTACTTGCTCCAACGCGTGAACTTGCAGAACAAATTGCAAATAATTTTAGAGATTTTGCAAAGCATACATCACTTAAAGTTGTTAGTTTATTTGGTGGTGTTAGTACCGCCGGCCAAGCAAACGCTTTAAAAGAAGGTGTTGATATTGTTGTTGCAACCCCAGGTCGTTTATTTGATCATATTCGTTTAGGTAACTTAAGCCTTGCAAGTGTTAAGCACCTTGTTCTTGATGAAGCTGACCGTATGCTTGATATGGGCTTTATTGAAGACATGCAAAACGTGATTAAAAGCTGTGCAGAAGAGCGCCAGATTTTACTTTTCTCAGCTACATTCCCTGCAGCAATTAAACAGTTTGCATCTAAAGTATTAAAACAAGCTGAAATAGTGCGTGTTGATCAAACTAACAGTACAGCAAGTACTGTTGAGCATGTTGTTTATCCTGTTGAAGAGCGTCGTAAGCAAGAGCTACTTTCTGAATTGATTGGTAAGAAAAACTGGCAACAAGTGCTTGTATTCGTAAACATGAAAGAAACGGCTGATGAGCTTGTTAAAGAGCTTAACCTTGATGGTATTCCGGCAGGCGTTTGCCACGGTGACAAATCTCAAGGTAACCGTCGTCGTGCTTTACGTGAGTTTAAAGAAGGCAAAGTACGTGTATTAGTGGCTACAGAAGTGGCTGCTCGTGGTATTGATATTGATGGCTTACCTCGTGTAATTAATATTGATTTACCATGGCTTGCAGAAGATTACGTTCACCGTATTGGCCGTACAGGTCGTGCTGGTCGCCAAGGTCAAGCAATCTCATTTGTGAGCCGCGAAGAAGAAAACACTTTGTTTGAAATTGAAACGTTAATCGGTCAAAAAATCAAACGTGTATATTTAGAAGGTTACGAAGTAAGTAACCGTGAAGTACTAATTGATAAAATTGGTAAAAAACCAGCGCATTTACGCCGTACACGTTCTAACAAGTTATCAGGACAAGCAACCGGTGAAGCGAGAGCAGTAAATCGCTCACGTATTTCAAGCGTTCGTAAAAGCTTAAAAGGCGAAAAACTGTCACTTAAAAAGTCATAGTTAACGCCGTTTAGTTTAAAAAAACCTGAGTTTACTCAGGTTTTTTTGTGCCTGATGATAACACCTCATCAATAATATTTGCGTATACATAAGCCGCTTGCTCGCCCTCTTTATTTGCTATTATGGACAAACCAACTGGTAAACCACTTACTTTGCCTACCGGCAGAGTTATGTGCGTTGTGCCTGCAATAGCAGATAACGAACTACTACTACCATTAAAATTATCACCATTAACTAAGTCTGTCTTCCAGGCGGGTGATACTGTAGGCGCTATAACAATATCAAGCTTGTTGTTTTTATATACATTAACAATGGCTGTCGTTGCTAAAGTGCGATAGCGTTCTTTAGTCTCTTGGTATTTTTGTTTGTTAGTTAAATCAATAGCCTGAGATTGAACTAGGATATCTTGCTCAAAGTAGGGCATTTCTGTATTTTTATTTTGAATATTAAAATTAATAAGTGCTTTTAGGCTTTTTACACCCACTTGTGCTGGAGTGCTTGCGAGGTAGTGATTAATTTCGGCTTTAAAGTCGTAAAGTAAAATATAGTATTCATCAACAAATAGCGTATCTAAGTTATCAGTAATATCTACATTAATAATAGTGTGCCCAGCCTGTTTTAATGCTTGTAACTGCTTGGCATAAAGGCGCTGCGTTTCAACTGTAAATTTGTCGCTAGGCAGTGCACCAATAATAAGTGACGATTTTGATTTTAGATTACCTGTTTTTAATTCAAACCCTGTAGTTGTTGCATCAAGGGAGTCTTCACCTTGCAAAACTGATAAAACCAGCAATGCATCTTTAAGTGAATGCGCCATCGGCCCTACTGAATCTTGGCTACTTGAAAGAGGTATAACGCCTGAGCGTGATACTTGGCCCATACTCGGTTTTATTGCATAAACTCCATTTACTGAGGCAGGGCACGTAATTGAACCGTCTGTTTCAGTCCCTAATGCTATGGGCGCAAAGTTAAGTGCTACTGCAACAGCAGAACCTGCGCTAGAACCACATGGGTTACGTGTTACATCGTGCGCATTATGTGTTTGTCCGCCTACGGCACTCCAGCCTGAAGATGAATAGGATGAACGAAAATTTGCCCATTCACTTAAATTAGCTTTACCTAAAATTATAGCGCCCGCATTACGTAGTTGTTTAACAACAAAAGCATCATTATTAGTAAAGTTATTTTTAAGTGCTAAAGAGCCAGCCGTTGTGGGAAGTGTGCCTTTTGTTTCTATATTATCTTTAAGAAGTACAGGTATTCCGTGTAATGGACCTGTCCAAGTGCCTTTGGCGGCAAGTTCATCTAACGTTTTAGCTTGAGCAATCGCTGTAGGCTCAATACTAATAACTGCATTGTATTGTGGGTTAAGTTTATTAATTCGGTCTATATAATTTTGGGTGAGTTGCTGTGCATTAATAGAATTATTTTTATATGCACTGTGGATTTCATCGATGGTTTTTAGCTCTTGTGCTTTAGCGTTAAAAATTGCTAATACACTAAGCAACGAAAAGGTAAATGTTTTGATCATTGTTGAGGTGCTTGAGTTGTTATTATTTTCTATACATTTAGCACAAAAAAACCTCACAAAGTGAGGCTTTTCGATAAACAGCTTAAAAAAGAGGTTTAAGCGCTTTCTAACATAGACAGTGCGACTGCTTCAGCTGCTTTAATACCATCAATACCCGCTGATAAAATACCGCCAGCGTAACCTGCGCCTTCACCTGCAGGGTAAAGCCCTTTGGTGTTAATACTTTGGAATGTTTTATCACGCTTAATACTAATAGGCGACGAAGTACGTGTTTCAACACCGGTTAATAAACCGTCGTTAGTTGAAAAGCCACGAATTTGTTTATTAAACGCTGGTATCGCTTCGCGAAGGGCATCAATTGCAAATTGTGGTAACACTTTACTCAAGTCAGTTAACTTAATACCAGGTGTGTAAGAGGGTTGTACTTCACCTAAGTCTGCAGATGATTTACCTTTTAAGAAATCTCCAATTAACTGCGCTGGTGCATCGTAGTTGCTACCACCAAGCTCATACGCTTGCTCTTCAAGTTTGCGTTGTAAGTCTATTCCAGCAAGTGGATCACCCGGAAAATCTTGCTCTGGTGATATACCTACCACAATAGCGCTGTTAGCGTTGCGCTCACTTCGTGAATATTGACTCATACCGTTGGTAACAACACGGCCTTCTTCAGAGGTTGCAGCGACTACTGTGCCACCTGGGCACATACAAAAGCTGTAAACGGTGCGGCCATTGTCGCAATGATGCACAAGTTTATAATCGGCAGAGCCCAAAATTGGGTTTCCTGCATTTGTGCCAAAACGACATTCATCGATCATTGATTGTTTATGTTCGATTCTAAAACCGACTGAGAATGGCTTTGCTTCAACATAAATCCCTTTTTTGTGGATCATATCAAACGTGTCACGTGCGCTGTGGCCAACGGCTAATACAACATGTCGAGTGTTTAGTTGCTCGCCATTTGAAAGCGTTAAACCTGTTACTTGCCCGTCGTCTAAATGAATATCGTCAACACGTGTGCTAAAGCGAATTTCGCCGCCAAGCTCTATTATACGAGCGCGCATTTTTTCAATCATGGTGACAAGTTTAAACGTACCAATGTGTGGCTTACTTACGTATAAAATTTCATCGGGTGCGCCTGCTTCTACAAATTCAGTAATGACTTTTCGGCCATAATGCTTTGGATCTTTTACTTGGCTGTATAACTTACCGTCTGAGAAAGTACCTGCGCCACCTTCACCAAATTGTACATTTGATTCTGTATTAAGTGTGCGTTTACGCCAAAAGCCAAACGTGTCTTTTGTACGTTCACGTACTTCTTTACCGCGCTCTAATATAATGGGTTTAAAGCCCATTTGAGCAAGTAATAAGCCCGCAAATAAACCACAAGGACCAAAACCAATCACGACAGGGCGCTCTTTGATATTATTGTTAGCTTGGGCTACAAATTTATAACTTGTGTCTGGTGCTACTTTTACATGTTGGTCTTTTTCAAATGCTGCGAGTAGCTCGGCTTCGTTATCAACTTCTATATCGAGTGTATAAATAAGTAAAATAGCTGATTTTTTACGTGCATCATAACCACGTTTAAACACATTAAAACTGTGCAATTGTTCAGGTTGGATTTTGAGTTTATTTACAATTGCTTGACCAATTGCGTCTTCGTCATGATCAAGTGGCAGCTTTATTTCGGTTAAACGTATCATTTATATCTCTTTTAGGTGTCATAGCGGGGTATTATTACCGCTCACAATAAGGGGATGCAGGGCACAACGAGTGTGCAAACATTAGGCGCGCATTTTACGTTAAAATAGCCTGATATGGCACTTATTTATTGTATTTTTGGGGTGGATGGGTATGATCCACAACTGTTGTTCAAAATCTTAGGTATTAAAATAGTATGGCGTTTGTTGTCACCGAAAATTGTATAAAGTGTAAGTACACCGATTGCGTATCTGTGTGCCCAGCAGATGCATTTTTTGAAGGCCCTAATTTTTTAGCAATTAGCCCGATTGATTGTATTGATTGTGGCTTATGTGTCCCTGAGTGTTCAGCTGATGCGATATACCAAGAAGATGAGCTACCAGAGTCTCAAAAAGAGTTTACTGAATTAAATGCTGAACTTGCACTGGTCTGGCCGCGCATTACAGAGGTTAAACCTGCACCAGAGGACGCTGATGTATGGAATGGCATAGACGATAAGCTTAAACTACTCGAAACATAATACATAACAATTAGTTACTCCTTTATCATTAAATAGTTAATTTTTCATTTCAAAGTATTAACAAATGTACCTGGATAAATTACAATCCTCAGCTTAAGTTGCTCCTTATGAGTAATTACAGTCTAAATGGATGTTTATGCAGTACTTTATAACTATAATAAAAAAGTTTACCTTCCTATTTTTAAGTTTTGCTTTATTACTTTCAAGCCTTGATGTAGCGGCTAAAAAACAGCAAGTATCCTTGTCCCGT
Source organism: Pseudoalteromonas sp. SG43-4 (assembly GCF_014164325.1). Lineage (NCBI taxonomy): Bacteria > Pseudomonadati > Pseudomonadota > Gammaproteobacteria > Alteromonadales > Pseudoalteromonadaceae > Pseudoalteromonas > Pseudoalteromonas sp. SG43-4. Next base: position 31,086 of record NZ_JACJFB010000030.1, read on the forward strand.
ATTGATTCAAATATCACCGTTGATGGTGTTATGGATGAGGCGCACTGGCAAAATGCAACACGTATATCTTTACTCTACCAAGATGAGCCTAACGAAAAAGGCACTCCTCCTGTAAAAACTGATGCCTTTATTTACGAAGATGGCACTAACTTATATGTTGCCTATGTTGCACAAGACCCAGACCCTACGCAAATTCGTGCATCACTTCGTGACCGCGATACGCTATGGGAAGACGACGTAGTTATTCTTGTTATTGATACATTTAATGATGAACGCAGTGGTTATGAATTCCATGTGAACCCGCTGGGTGCGCAAGGCGATATACGAATGACCGACACCGATGGCTGGAGCTCTGATACCTCATGGAATGCTATTTGGGATAGCGCAGGACAAATTAACGACAAAGGTTATGTTGTTGAAATGCGTATTCCTTTTAAAGCATTGCGTTTTCCTGAAAATAAAAATGAGCTAACGTGGGGTTTTTCTGTAATGAGAAACTATCAACGTGATGTGCTATATCAGCTATCAAATATGGGGTTTGATAGAAATGTGAAATGCAGCCTTTGCCAGTTTGATAAGTTAGTTGGCTTTAGTGACATTGAATCAAGTAAAAATATCCAATTAACACCTACATTAACCACACTGCGTAACGATAATAAATCTGCGTTGCCAGGTGATTGGGATAAGGGTGATATAGATACTGAAGTGGGCTTAGATTTACGCTGGGGTTTAACAAAAGATGCTGTTTTAAACGCGACAATTAATCCTGATTTTTCGCAAGTAGAAACTGACTCTTTAGAGCTTGATGTAAATACAACCTTCTCAATTTATTACGCTGAAAAACGTCCTTTCTTTTTAGATGGTGCTTCTTACTTTAAAAGTAGCTTATTTGAGCTTTTATACACACGTACAATTGCAGAGCCTACTTTAGGTGCAAAGCTGACGGGTAAAACGGGTGATCATAGTTATGCGCTAATGCTAGCTGATGACGACAATAGTAATATTTTACTGCCAACGAATCAGGGCTCTGGCTTCGCAAGCTTAAACGAAAAAACGAATGCAGCCGCAGGGCGTTATCAATATGACTTAGGTCAGCAAGGTACTATTGGTATTTCAAGCACGCACAGAGAAAGTGATGACTATCACAACACTGTATTATCAGTGGATGGTACCTACTGGTTTAATCAATCGGATACTCTTTTGTATCAAGTGTCATCTGCTGATACTCGTAACTCTGAATTTTTAATTCAAAACTATAACTTATCTGAAACTCAATCAGATGAAGCTTATGCTCTAGAACTTACCCGCGATAAACGTGATTACAAATTATTTGCATCTTATGAAAATATTGGGCAGGACTACCGCACTGATTTAGGTTATCAAGCTAAAGTCGATTATGAAAAAGTAGGCTTTGGTGGCGGACAAACATGGTACAGAGATGAGTCTGATTTACTTACCTCGTGGTCATACGAAGCTGACTGGGATAAAACGTGGGCACAAAATGGCGACTTACTTGAAGAAGAATACGAAGGCTTTTTGAGTTTTAAAGGTCAAAAACAATCTATTTTTGAAATTGGTTTAGTACACCGTTATGAAAATTATAATGACAATTTTTATAATCAAAATATTGGTTACATTTATACGGGCTTTAAACCCACTAAAGATTTAAAGTTATCATTATATGTTGAATACGCTAGCCGCATTGATTATGCAAATGAGCAATTAGGCGATGCGTTTGACACCCAAACCCAAATGGTGTGGGACATTAACGACCATTGGCAGCTCGATGTAAAACATAACTACAGCCAATTAGATAACCCACAAGGGGAGCGTGTATTTACAGCTAACTTAGTTGATTTTAGGCTTCATTATAAATTTAGTATGCGTTCAATTCTTAAGCTTATTTTACAATTTGAAGATATTGATAGAGACGAAAATGCCTACTTTTATCAAGTTAGCCAAATTAACAAAGACTACGGTAGTCAGCTTGTTTACTCATATAAAATTAATGCGCAAACACTGTTTTATTTGGGTTACTCAGATAGAGGTTACCAAGACGATTCTCTTAAAAATATTGAGCGAGATCAACGTACCTTATTTACAAAAGTTAGCTATGCATGGCAGCTTTAAATATTAATAATAATTTTATTAGCGATAATTCCTACTAGTTTGAGTAGCAATGCATAATGCGCAAGAATAATTTTTAAATGATGTACGACAGCGGAGCAAATGCGATTAAGGTTGAGTAAATATAAGTACTTAAAGCTGTAGTGGTGAGGCATAGATTAATGCGGCAGAAAAAACGACAAAGTTTATATACCGCATGTATTAAATTTTAAACAATTGAAACGTTTTTGTTTATTTTTATTAATCCCATCTATACTATATGTAGATATAGTTAGTTAATCCATTATCGTTACAATTTTTTGTTATTCTAATGGCTTAGGATTATATCAATGCTTGCGTAGTACTAAATGCAAGCGATATAATCCGCTTTTGGTAATAGGTTTGATAGGAGAAGCAAAATAGATGGATTTTTTTTATGAATAAACTTAAGCCGCTCGGTTTTATTTTCTTAATCATAGTTCTATTTTGTTTCTGCATAAACATAGAGTTAACTAATCAGATCAACCGTATAAATCTATTTCAGACTAATATTGATATACGAAGTTTCGAGATCACGAATACCTCCCTTGATATGGCTCCTTGGTATAATCCCATTTTAAATGGCCATTATATAATTGAGCAGCCAACAGCTGATTTTTTACTTATTAAAACCACTGATACCCAATTTGTAGCCGCTGATTCTAATAAGTTAATCATGATGACGCTCTCATCACCCATGAACTTTTTATTTTTATGTATATTGATATTTGGCTCAGGTATCTACTTACGTAGAGAACGTAGAAAACGTCATTATAAAAATCAAATAGCGGAGCTCAACCGCCAAGCCAATAGCTTACTTACTGCATTTAATTTACAAGTTAAACCGGCAGAGAACCCATTAGGTGTAAGCAGCTTAAGTCAATCTATAAATAGCTTAAATTCACACGTAGTTAATTATGTAAAACAAACTCAAACAAGTATTTGTCAAGATAAACTGACGCTGTTAATTGACCGCCATGCATATATTGAACACATAGACAGACAAATAAATCATGCTAATCAGGAAGATCTCAAATGTGCGCTTCTATTTATCGACTTGGATGGCTTTAAACAAGTAAATGATTCGTTTGGCCACAGTTTTGGTGATGAAATATTAGTTCAAGTGGCCAGTCGACTTGCAAATGTTTTACGTCACCATAAGTTAAGTAATATTAATAGCGCTAATCAATTAGAGCAAAACTTATCAAGATTAGGTGGAGATGAATTCTCCATATTTATAGAACTACTTGATGATAGCGACAGAGTTGTTGACATTGCGAAGCACGTGTTAAGTGAGCTTGAAAAAGACTTTGTGCTTGGCAATAAAATAGTAAAAATTAGTGCTAGTATTGGTATTGCTGCTTACCCAGAAAGTGCGTCAACCCCACAAGCACTTTTACAATTAGCTGATGTTGCTATGTACAGAGCTAAGAGTGATGGTAAGGGAATATTTAAAGTTTACTCGCCAGAAATGGGTAACAAAATGCGCCGTTACCATTATTTACTCGAAGAATTGCGTTTAGCGCTCGCGTGTAAAGATTTTTACTTGTCTTTTCAGCCAATTGTACATGTTGAAGATTGTATGATTGATTATTTTGAAGCACTTACCCGGTGGGACCATCCAGTTGAAGGTATGATCCCACCTTCAGAATTTATTCCAATAGCAGAAGAGTCGAATTTAATTTTAGAGCTTGGCGATTGGATTATGCTTGAATCGTGTCGGCAAATGGCTGCATGGCATAATGCAGGTATGCGCAAAGTTAAAATATCAGTTAACGTTTCGGGCATTCAGTTAAAGCACCGTGATATTTATGATTGGATAATGAAGAAGCTAAAAAAAACCGGCTTACCGGCGACGTCTTTAATGCTAGAAATTACCGAATCAACATTTATTCAAGCCAGTCCTAGAATAATCAAAGAGCTAAGTAGATTAAGAGAAGAAGGCATCACTATTGCAATTGATGACTTTGGTACAGGTTTTAGCTCGTTGAGTACATTAGCGGATTTACCAATTGATGTTATTAAAATTGATCGCTCGTTCATAGCTCAAGCCAATAAAAGCCAAAAATATAACGATATATTAAATACAATTAGTGAGCTTGGACAAAAGCTGGGCCTTAAAATTGTAGCTGAAGGCGTTGAAGAAATAGGGCAGTTTGAGCTTGTTAAAAAAATGGGTGTGAGTTCAGTTCAGGGGTATTTAGTGAGCCGTCCTGAGTCATCAGTTAATGTAGGCAATAAAGTATTACGTAATAACACCAGCAATCTTTCTGCATCGGGTACAAGTGCGTGGGATATTGTTAGTTAGTT